>JAJZVF010000088.1 GCA_021845825.1 Pseudomonadota bacterium
CGGAGGTGCAGGGCGCGGCTCGGGCGGCCGACCTGGTGGCCGCGGCCGAAGGTGCCGGATTCGGCGCTGCGGTGCTCGAGCCCTGACCGTGAGCGCGGCCGAGGAGGCGCTCGTTGCGCAGCGGGTGCTGCTGTCCATCGAGGGGATGACCTGCGCCACCTGCGCCGGGCGGGTGGAGAAGGCCCTGAACGCCTTGCCCGGCGTTCAGGCCGCGGTCAACTTGTCGAGCGAGCAGGCCGAGGTGCAGTACGACCCGGCTCGTGTGACTGCGGCGGTGCTCGAAAGCGCCGTTACGCGCGCCGGGTATTGCGTGCGCCACGAGACACGCGAGCTCACCGTCTCCGGCATGACCTGCGCCACCTGCGCCGGGCGCGTTGAGAAAGCCCTTGCCGCCGTGCCGGGCGTGACGCGCGCGGAGGTGAATCTTGCGAGCGAGAAAGCGAGTGTGGACGGCCTCGCCGGGGTGCTCCGTCCGGCGGATCTGATCGCGGCGGTGCGGCGCGCCGGTTATGAGGCGGCGCTGCTCACCGGCGACTTCGAGCGCGATCGGGCGCTGGCCGCCGCCGAGGAGCAGCGGCTGCGGCGCGAGAGTCGGCGGGTCGCGGCAGCGGTGGCCTTGAGTGCGCCCCTGCTGCTGATGATGGTCGGCGTGGCGCTGCCTGCCTGGCTTCAGCTTCTTCTTGCCACACCGGTGCAGTTCGTGCTCGGAGCCCGCTTTTACGCGGGCGCGTGGAAGGCGTTGCGCGCCAAGACCGGCAATATGGATGTGCTGGTCGTCCTCGGCACCTCGACCGCTTATCTCTACAGCCTGTATTTGATGTGGGCCGGCCCGCCCGGCACGGAGCTGTACTTCGAAGGCTCCGCCGTGGTGATCGCGCTCGTGATGCTCGGCAAGTGGCTCGAGGCACGCGCCAAGCGCTCGACCACGGCGGCCATCGAGGCGTTGATGTCGCTGCGGCCGGAGCGGGCGCGGGTCGAGCGCGAGGGCGGTGAGGTGGAGCTGCCGGTCGCGGCCGTGGCGATGGGCGATGTCGTGGTGGTCCGTCCGGGTGAGAAGCTACCGGTCGACGGACTCATCGTGAGCGGTCAGAGCGAGGTGGATGAAAGCCTGATCACCGGCGAGAGCCTGCCGGTCGCGAAGCGGCCCGGCGAGAAGGTCACCGGCGGCTCGGTCAACGGCAGCGGCCTGTTGCGCATCGAGACGACGGCGGTCGGCGAGCAGTCGGTGTTGTCGCGCATCATCGCTCTGGTGGAGCATGCGCAGGCGAAGAAGGCGCCGGTGCAGCGCCTGGTCGATCGCGTCGCGGCGGTCTTCGTGCCTGTCGTCGTGGCGGTTGCCGTGTGCGCATTCCTTGGCTTCTGGCTGTTGGCCGGCCACCCGGCGGCAGGGATCATCGCGGCGGTCTCGGTGCTGGTGGTCGCCTGTCCGTGTGCTCTGGGACTTGCCACGCCGACGGCCCTCATGGTGGGCATGGGCGCCGCGGCGCGGGCGGGTATTCTCATCCGCGATACCGAAGCGCTCGAGCGCGCGCACCGCCTCGATACGGTGATTCTGGACAAGACCGGGACCATGACCGAAGGCAGGCCCGCGGTGACCGAGATCCTGCCGCACGGTGTGGGGGAAGATGAACTGCTCAGGCTGGCCGCCGCGGCGCAGACCGGGAGCGAGCATCCGCTCGCGCGCGCCGTGCTGGCCAAGGCCGAGGGGATGTCGCTGCCTAAGCTGCAGGCGTTTCAAAGCCACCCCGGCATGGGGGTGACGGCGAGCATCGAGGGTTGGCGGCTCGCGATCGGCAACCGTCGGCTCATGCGCGATCATCGCATCCCGACGCAAGCGCTCGAGGCGCGGGCCGAGCGGCTCGAAGGCGAAGGCCGCACGCTCATGTGGGTCGGGGCGCTCGAGCCGCAGGGTCGCCTGCTGGGTGTGATTGGCGTATCCGATCCGCTCAAACCGACCGCGCGTGAGGCCGTGCTGCGCCTGCGCACGGCCGGTATCGAGACGGTGCTGCTCACGGGCGACAACGAGCGGACCGCGCAGGCGGTGGCGGCACAGCTCGGCATCGGGCGGGTCCGCGCCGGCGTGTTGCCCGAACAGAAGGCGCAGGAGGTGCGGCGGCTGCAGGCACAGGGCCGGCATGTCGGTATGGTCGGCGACGGCGTCAACGACGCTCCGGCGCTCGCCGCGGCCGATATCGGCATCGCCATGGGGACGGGCACCGACGTGGCCATGCAGACAGCGGGCATCACCTTGATGCGCGGGGATCCGCGCCTGATCGGCGATGCCATCGCGGTGAGCCGCGCGACCCGCGATAAGATCCGCCAGGGCCTGTTCTGGGCGTTCATCTACAACGTGATCGGCCTGCCGGTGGCGGCGTTCGGCTTTCTGAATCCGGTGATCGCCGGCGCCGCGATGGCCCTGTCCTCGGTGAGCGTCGTGTCGAATGCGCTGCTGCTGCGGCGCTGGCGGCCGGCGGCGGGCAGGCAATGAATGGGCATGGTCATTGCGGCGGGTTCGTGAGGATCGGCGAGGCGGCCGCGCGCTCGGGGATGCCGGCGAAGACGATCCGTTTCTACGAGCAGATCGGTCTCATCGGGCCGGCGCAGCGCCTGGCCAACCGGTATCGCGCCTACAGTGCAAAGGACGTGCACACACTGCGGTTCATCCACCGGGCACGAAGCCTCGGGTTCACGCTCAAGGACATCCGTGCGCTGCTGTCCCTGTATCATGACCGCCGGCGCGCGAGCCGCGAGGTCAAGCGTCTGGCGCTCGAGCACGTCGCGGCGCTTGAGGGCAAGATCGCCGAGCTCACCGCGATCCGCGACACGATCGCTGACCTCGCGAGGCAGTGCCACGGCGATGGGCGGCCCGAGTGCCCCATCCTCGATGAGCTCGATGCGCCGACGCATTGATCCGGTGCTCGAGACGGATGAGTACGCGAAACTGCGGATTTACCGAGCGGCGGCCCTTGCGCATTGTGCGCCCGAGGCGCAGGCACTCTCGCCGGGCTGGGCGCACAGGCTGCAGGTGTCATGAAACGCATCGTATTGTTTGCGGCGGTGAACATCGCCGTGCTCGCGGTGATCACGGTGATCGTCGAGCTTCTCGGGCTCGGCCGCTCCCTCGCCGGCTATGGGCTCAGCCTCACCGGGCTGCTCGTGCTGAGCGCCATTTTCGGCTTCGGCGGAGCGTTCATCTCGCTCGCGCTCTCTAAATGGATGGCGAAGACCGCGATGGGCGTGAGGGTGATCGAGCAGCCGCAAAGCGGTGCCGAGTCGCTCCTCCTGCAGATTGTGCGCGCCCACGCCACGCGGCTCGGTTTGGCGATGCCCGAGGTCGGCATATTCGACTCGCCGACCCTCAATGCCTTCGCCACCGGCGCGCGGCGCAACCGTGCGCTGGTGGCGGTGAGCAGCGGCCTCCTCGAGAACATGGACAGCAACGAGGTGCAGGCGGTGCTCGGTCACGAGATGACGCATGTTGCAAACGGCGACATGGTCACGCTCGCGCTGCTGCAGGGTGTGCTCAATACCTTTGTCATCTTTCTTGCGCGCATCGTCGGCACGCTCATCGACAACCTGCTGAGTGGCCGGCGTACGCGGCGCGAGGGCGGGGGGCTTTTCTATTTCGTCACGGTAATCGTGTTGCAGATAGTCTTCGGTGTGCTGGCGACCCTGATCGTCATGGCGTACTCGCGGCACCGGGAGTATCGCGCGGACGCGGGGGGAGCACGGCTTGCCGGGCGGGAAAACATGATCGATGCTTTGCGCGTGCTGCAGCGGGTGCAGGACGAGCCGCTGCCGGGTCAGTTCCAGGCGTTCGGCATTCACGACGGCTCCTCGACCGGGTTGCTGCGGCGTCTGTTCATGAGTCATCCGCCCCTGCAGAAGCGCATCGCCGCGCTCGAGGCGCTCGGACCGGAGCCTTGAGCATCCCGGACATCGGGCCGATGCGCCCGGTGGAGGCTGCGCGCAGCGGGCGGCCTTGGGCGGCTGTCGGATGCCCGCAGCCCGCGCTGCCGGCTGCGCTTTATCTTCGCCGAGCCGCTGTGCGAGACTTTGCCGGGCGGAGCACTCGAGGCGCTTGAGCGTTCGCTCGCAGCAGGGGATGGCAGGAGTATGGCTGAGTCGGCGCTGCCGCAGGCCGTGCGGCGGATCGTTGCAACCGGCAGGAAGCCTGGGTAGATGGCCGTGCGAGTGCGCATCGCATGGGTCTCGTGCCTGCTGCTCGGCTGCCTCTGGTGCTGCGCCTGCTCTGAGGCGTGGGCGCGCGTGCGGCAGGCGCACGATGCACTGCTCGCGTGGGCGCACTGTCCTCAGTGCGCGCTCGAGACGGGAGTGGGCACGACGTTCTTCGCATCGCACTGGACCGATGGGATCGTCATGCCGATCTTTCTTGAGATCGACCGCAGCCGCTGGGAGATCGGCGCCTATCGGTTCCTGCGGAACCAATTTCTGAAGGAATCCGGTTTTCCGTTGTCCACGATCAGCGCGCGCCCCTTCTGGGGATTCACCGCCATGCACCGCTGGCAGATCCTGCACCGCTCGCGGTGGAAGCTGTACGTCGGCTTCGGCGCTTCCTACCAGACGCAGGCTGATCTTCTTGATGCGACGCGATGGAATTTCGCGTATCTGCTTGCGCTGCGCTACTCACCCGTGAGGCACTTCTTTTTCGAGTTCTCCGCGCGGCACTGGTCCAACGCGTGGATCAAGCTACCTAACCGCGGACAGGATCTGCTGCTGCTCAGCGTCGGGTTTCATTGACTCGGCGCGCCTCGAGTCCCCGCCGATTGAATGTGCCGCTCATCAATTGATCCGCAGTAGGGACATTACCGAATGGCGCCCGAGCGGGGACTTCCGCCACGCTCGTGCCGGTGCGCGATGCGCCGCAGCTCCCGCAGGAGCCGCGGGGAGGCTGAGCTCAAGGAGAGTGACCCTACATGAACGTCGGCGAGGCTTGCGATCGTGAAGTCTGTGTCTGCCGGGCGCACAGAGCCCTTGGCCAAGGTCACCGTGAAGACGCTGAAGCGCCGGATGAGGGCGATCGGGCGTGTGCGGGCCGAGCCCCGGCGTGGGCGGCCGATCGGACTTGGGGCGGACCGTAAGGCGATGCGCACCCTGCGGTCGCTCAAGGAGGACTTGGCCGGCCGGGCCGTCCGGCCGGCTGCGACCCGCGAGCCTCGGACGGCGCGCGAGTCCCGCGCAGTGGCCTTGAGCCGGGAGGGCGACCCGGAGCTCGCGGCCAAGGTCGCTTATCTCGCCGATCCCCATCACTTTGGCGGTCATGTTCGGGCCGTGGAGGTCATCGAGACTCACTTCGCCTGGGTGTTTCTCGCCGGCTCCCGCGCGCTCAAGCTCAAAAAACCCGTCCACCAGGCGTCGATGGACTATCGGACGCTCGCGGCGCGCGAGCGGGCGTGCCGGGCGGAGCTCGCGCTCAACCGGCGACTCGCCCCTGGCGCCTACCTGCGAGTCGTTGCGCTTTGGCGCACACGCGAGGGTGCACTGTCGCGCCGGGCGGGCGTGCGGATCGTCGACTGGCTCATCGAGATGCGCAAGCTCCCGGCGGCGCGCAGGCTCGATGCCCTCCTCGCACGAGGTGCGCTCGACGGGCGCGACCGGCACCGACTCCTGGTGAGGCTCGGGACCTTCTTCAGCGGCGCTACGCGCCGGCCGATGAGTGACCGGGCGTACCGGGCGCGGCTGCGCCGCCAGATCGTCTCGAGCGCACGCGAGCTCGGCGCGCCGGACCTCGGCCTTGCGCCTGGACGGGTGGCGCGGCTCGAGCGCTCCCAGCTCGAGTTCCTGGTCCGCCACGCCCGCATGCTCGCCGGTCGCGGCGCACGGCTCGTTGACGGGCACGGCGATCTGCGTCCCGAGCACGTCTTTCTCGGCGAGTGGCCGAGGGTCTGGGTGATCGACTGTCTGGAGTTTGATCCGGACCTGCGTCGGCTCGATCCCGCCGAGGAGATTGCGTTCCTCGCGCTCGAGTGCGCACGGCTCGGCGGCGCCCGGGTCGCGGCCGACCTTCTGGCGGAGTACCGCTGCGTCACGGGCGATCCGGCCCCGCAGGCCCTGACCGACTTCTATATGAGCCGGCGCGCCGCGGTGCGCGCCCAGCTTGCGGCCTGGCACTTGCGGGATAAGGCCTTTGTCGGGCAGCGGCGGATCTGGCGCGCCCGCGCGCACTCCTATCTCCGCGACGCGCTGCGTCTCAGCCGCCGCGCGGCCGGGCTGGCGTACGTCGCAAGCCTCACCGCTTTTCGCACACGAGGGGAGGCTTCCGGGGTCATCGCGAAGGCGTCACCGGCGCGCCGTTCATCATCTTCCGCACCGTCTCACCGAGGAGCGGCGCGATCGGCAACGTGAGGAGCTTTCCGGAGGCAGTGGCCCGGGCCGAGGGCTCGAGTGCCGCGCTGTCGGTGACGACGATGCCGGAAATCGCCTCGCTCGCTGCGAGCGCATCGAGCCCCTCGGGCATCGGGGCGTGCGTGACCGCCACCTGGACCGACTCGGCGCCCGCGCTGCGGCACGCCTGCGCGGCGCGGATCAACGTTCCGCCGGTGCCGCACAGGTCATCGAGCACGATTGCGGTGCGTCCCGCCACCTCTCCGCAAAGAGTCCCTCCGGAGACGACATCTCGTGCGCGACGTTTGGTGACGAAGGCCAGCTCGACGGCGCCGCCGACTTCGGCGGTCAGCTGCTCGTGCAAGAGCTGCGCGCGCTTGATGCCGCCGATATCCGGCGAGACCACGGCGAGCGCTTTGTGCCGCGAGGTTCCGGCGAAGTGCGCTGCCATGCTCGGCAGCGCTGTCAGGTGAACGGTCGGAATGCGGAACGCGTTGTCGAACGCGGCCGGGTTGTGCACATCGAGACCGACGACACAATCGGTGTGTGTTGCCTCGAGCAGCTCCGCGACATACCGCGAGGTCACCGGATCGCGCAGCTGCGTGCGCCGGTCCTTGCGGGCGAAGGCGAGGTACGGCAACAGCGCGACCGTATGGGCGCCGCCGTCGTGCAGCCCCTGCAACAGAAACAGCAGCCGGACCAGGCGCTCACAGACCGGCGCAGCGCCGGTGCCCGCGAGCGATTGCAGCACGAAGACCTGGCGTGCGCGGACGGACTCGAGGGGGCGGAGCTTGAACTCCCCGCCGGCGAAGCGCCGCTCCTCGAGGGCCAGGAGCGGCAGCCGCGCCTCCCGCGCGACCGCCGAGGCGAGCGGGCGGCTTTCCGTGAGCGCGGCAAGCAGGCTCTCCCCGGCCATCAGTCTGCCTCCCGCGTAATGTCGCAGCAATGCGCGGGCGGCGCCCCGGACTGCGTCTCCGTCTCCGTCGAGAGCACGCCCGGGCGCGAGGTGTCCCGGAACACGGTACAGCCCTTGAGGCCGAGCTCGTAGGCGCTGGCGAAGATCTCCTGCACGGCCGCGGGCGCTGCCGTGCGCTCGAGGGCCACGGTCTTCGAGATGGAGCCGTCGACCGCCGGCTGCAGCGCCGCCTGCATGAGCAGCTGGGCGTGGGGCGCAATCGCGACAAGCTCGCGCAACGCCTCGGGCGGCTCCGACCCGCCGCCGTGCGCCTGCCATAACGCATACGCCCGGTCGGTTACCGGGAAGATGAGCGGCGTGCCGTCGGTATCGAGCACGCTGCGATGGGTGTGCAGGCGTTGGATCGGCTCGATGCCGCTGCTCACGTTGTCGGCCAGCAGACTGATGGTACCGGCAGGCGCCACGGCGAGCAGATGACTGTTGCGGATGCCGTGGCGGCGGATGGCGGCCCGCAGGGCCGCGGGCAGGCGCTCGATGAACGGCCGGGCGCTGTAGCGCTCGGCGTCGAAGCGCTCGAACGGCCCACGCTCTCGCGCCAGATCCACCGAGGCTTCGTAAGCCGCATCCCGCACGGTGCGCATGAGCGCGGCGGCAACCTCGCGCGCCTGCTCCGTGTCGTACCGCAGTCCGAGCAGGGCGAGCGCATCGGCGAGTCCGGTGATACCGAGCCCGATGCGGCGCGTGCGGTGCGCCTCGAGGCGCTGCGGGGGCAGGGGAAAGCGCGAGATCTCGATCACATCGTCGAGGAAGCGCACGGCAAGGCGCGCGCACTCGCGCAACGCCGCCTCATCGAGTCGGGCCCGGGCGCCAAACGGATCGAGAACGAACGTCGTGAGATTGAGCGAGCCGAGATTACAGGCTCCGTAGGGGGGCAGGGGCTCCTCGGCGCACGGATTGGTCGCGCTCAAGGTCTCCGCGTAGCCTAAGTTGTTTTCCGCATTGATGCGGTCGATGAACAACACCCCGGGCTCGGCCGAGGCGTGTGCGCTCGCGCAGAGTTTGCCCCACAGCTCGCGCGCGCGAACGCTCCTCCATACCCGGCAGAGGACCGGGGCGGCGCTGCCGCTCCAGGGCCGCTCGAGCGACTGTCCCTCCGCCTCGCCCGCGGCCCGCGGGAACAGCAGGGGCCAGGGCGCATCGGCGCGCACGGCCTGCATGAAGGCATCGGTGAGGAGCACGGACAGGTTGAAGTGGGTGAGCACCCCCGGGGCGCGCTTGGCGTCGAGGAATTCCTCGATGTCCGGGTGATCGCAGCGCAGGGTTGCCATCATGGCACCACGGCGCGCACCGGTGGAGAGGATGGTCGCGCACATGGCATCCCAGAGGTGCAGGAACGACACCGGTCCCGAGGCGATCATGCCCGTCGCCTGTGCGCGGCTGCCGCGCGGGCGAAGGGTGGAGAAGTCATAGCCGACACCGCCGCCGTGTTGCATCGTGAGCGCCCCCTCCTTCAGCGCCTCGAAGATCCCCGGCAGGGAATCCTCGATCAGCCCCATCACGAAGCAGTTGGCGAGGGTCACCTGGCGGCAGACGCCGGCACCGGCGAGAATGCGCCCGGCCGGCAGGAAGCGATACCCCTCGAGCAGGCTGCGAAAGCTCTTTTGCCAACGCGGCGGGTCGTGCTCTGCGGCCGCGACGCTGCGCGCGACGCGCTCCCAGGTGTCGGCGATCGAGCGCTCGCGCGGAACGGCCGCCGCGTCGCGATAACGCGTGCGCCAGATGAACTGCGAGAGGCGTTCGGACTGCCGATCGGGGAGCGTGACCACGGTGGGCTCATCTCACTGTTGACATATCTTGCTCGCGGCCGGCGCGCGGATCATTGGGAGATCTGCGTAGCGCGGGCGAGCGTAATCTGGAACGCTGCCGTGCGCAGACCGAGCCGCCCGCAGCGACTGGGATGCACAGCACGCCTGCACCTTTGGCCGTGCCGGTCGCGAGGCGGATCAAACGCAGGAGGATTGCAGCTCATACGCGGCGGCGGTGCAGGGCGAGCAGGCGAGAGACTTCTGCGTCCTCGAGCTGCTCGAACTGCTCGTACCATTCCCCGATCGCCCGCAGCAGCGCCGGGATGTGAACGATGACGACGTCGTCCGCCTCCGCCCGGATGAGCTCGGTTGCCTCCGGTGAGGCGACCGGCGCAGCGGCAACGATCGAGGTCGCACCGGCTTTGCGGGCGGCGCGCAGCGCCGCGAGCATCGTCGAGCCGGTGGCGATCCCGTCATCGACCAGGATGACGGTCTTGCCTTGGAGCGCAAGAGGAGGCAGTCCTGCGCGAAAGACCCGCTCACGCCGCTCGAGCTCCCGGCGCTCGGTCTCGACGAGCGTATTGAAGGTCTCGGCGAGGCCGGCGATTTCTTTCTCGACTTGCGGCTCGTGTACGACGATATTGCCCGAAGCGATGGCCCCGATCGCGAGCTCGGGCTGTCCGGGCATGCCGATCTTGCGCACCAGCATCACATCGAGCGGCGCCTCAAGCTCGCTCGCGACCTTGTCGGCGACGGCCACGCCACCGCGCGGCAGACCGAGCACGAGGAGCGGGGGCCGGAGGGAGCGGCGCTTGAGCGCGTGCGCGAGTTCGACACCCGCGGCGGTGCGATCTTTGAAACGGTGCGAGACGGCCCTCATGCGGAAGATTTTTAAGGACTTTTCCGCCCGCGGGCCATCGGGGGTTCTACGGAGGCCCGCGCAGCGCCGCCGACCGGGCCGGCCGCCTCACCGGGCCGGCGGTGTGTTGCGCTTCGGCGCGCCGCGCCGGCCCTACAGCTCTTCGAGCTGCTCGGCGAGCGCGCGCAACTTAGCCGCCACGACTTTCGCGCGGCCCCGAAGAAGCTGCGAGGGCGGGTCGACGCTCTCCAGGAACGGAGCCAGCACGGCTTCGAGGGTCGTCCGGTTCAACTCCGTGCGGGTGTCGTCGGCGTTATCGACGCAGTAGGTGAGCATAAGGGGCTCGATGACCTCGCTGTGCTCGAGATATGGAAACTCGACACACAGCTCCGGGCAGTAGCCATTGTTGCCGTCGCCGAGCCCCTGCAGCCAATACTCGATCGTCTCGTTCACGGCGGACTCGACGAGCCTCGTCAGTCGGCCATGGAGCACTTGGTACAAGCCGTCTTTCAGGGATTCGGAGCGGGCGCCCGTCGCGCGCGCTTTGGCGGCGAGCGCTTCGATCATGGGCCATTCCTGATCCTCGAAGCGCGGCAGCTCCCAGCCGGGGAGGTTGAGAACGAACGGCCGTTGCTCTGCGTTCATGATGTTCTCTCCAGGGACCTGAAACCCCAAGTCTATAACGCGCGCGCGTGGGAGGCCATGGGGAGTTTTGGGGAGGAGTTCTCGAAATGGACGTGTGGCGCCCCGCTCCCCGCGTCGAGGGCATTCCTGTCGTCAAGGATGCATTTCTGTGCAAAGACAGCAGAAATGGGGGGGAGGAACGCGCAACAGAACGGCCCATAATTGCCCTGCAGGCGGGGTTTCCCGTCGCATCGAACCTTGAAAGGCAGGTTTCGCATGGACTACCCACTGGATCTGGTCAGAGCCAAGGCACGCGTCAGCCAACCCATGGGCAAGGGAACCCATTACAGACCCTGGATCACAGCGCCCCGGGAAGCCCGGATCAGCCCCCCCGTGCACGCGGTGACGAGCGCGGCCGTCTCGGTCCGTATGCGCGATGGGGTGTTACTGCGCGGGACCCTCCATCGGCCTGTCGAGGTGCAATCCGCGCCGGGAGTAGTGTTCGCCAACGGTTACGCGCTCGAAGAGCCATATCTTGCTCCCACGATCGATCAGCTCGCCCGGCGCGGGTACATCGTTTTGCAGGCCAATCTGCGCGGTGTGCCCCCATCGGACGGCCAGCCGGGCCTGTACGAGCGTTACGGTGAGGATGCCCACGATCTCATCGAATGGCTGGCCGGGCAAAGCGGCTGCGATGGCCGCATCGGCATGATGGGTGCCTCGCTCCTCGGGCTGGTGCAGTATCTCGCCGCCAAGGAGGCGCCGCCGAGCCTGAAAGCCATTCTTCCCGACGATGCCGGCGGCGACAGTTACTGGCATCTGTGGTATCCGGGGGGGATGCGGCCCGGACCGGGACGCACGGCGCGCCAGGCTCTCGGCGGAGTGCAGAACGAGTACCCGCTCGCGGCCGCGCACCCACACTACGATGCGTTCTGGCGGTCCCGGACCATCCAGCCCGAAGACCTCAAGGCCATCGCGCGCCGGCACATTGCCGTGCTGATCAGCACGGGCTGGGACAGCTACATGCTGGGGGCCGCCAAGGCCTACGAGTGGCTGAAGGCGTACCGGCGGGGCAAGCGGCTGAAGCTGATCATCGGTCCCTGGGGTCACGGG
>JAJZVF010000089.1 GCA_021845825.1 Pseudomonadota bacterium
ACTGATGGGCCTCGGCGATGTCTCGGCCAAGACCTACCCCAAGATGTGCCTGATCGCCCCGCCGGCTGCGGGCGGCAGCCTCTGTACCCGCTGCTTCATTCCGCACGTCTGTCACGATGCCATCGGTGTGCTGGCGGCCGTCACCGTGGCCACGGCCTGCGTCCTGCCGGAATCGGTCGCCGCAGGCGTCGCGGTGGTGCCGGCCGGCCCGGTGCGTACCCTTTCGGTCGAGCACCCGAGCGGGGAGTTCAGTGTGGAGCTGGAAACGGACGATGGCGATCCGCCCGCCGTCAAACGCGCCGCGCTGCTGCGCACGGCGCGGCTCATCATGCGCGGGGAAGTCATGGTGCCGTCCTCGATCTGGCGCCCGACCCGCTCGCCGCGCTGATGGCGGTCGTCCAATCCTGAGCGAGACTCTCCCATGATCATCGACTGTCACGGTCACTACACCACCGCGCCCAGGGCGCTCGAGGAGTGGCGCAAGCGCCAGATCGCGAGCCTCGCCGCTCCCGAGTCGGGACCGAAGGCCTCGGAGCTCAGGATCAGCGATGACGAGCTGCGCGAGAGCATCGAGACCAACCAGCTGAAGTTCATGCGCGAGCGCGGCTCCGACCTGACCGTGTTTTCCCCTCGCGCGAGCTTCATGGCGCACCACATCGGGGATTTCAATACGAGCGCCACCTGGGCCGCGATTTGCAACGAGCTCTGCCATCGGGTGGCGAAGCTGTTTCCGGATCACTTCATCGGCGCGGCCATGCTGCCGCAGTCCCCCGGAGTCGATCCGGCCGCCTGCCTGCCGGAGCTCGAGCGGTGCATCCGCGAGTACGGGTTCGTCGCGATCAACCTCAACCCGGATCCCTCCGGGGGATACTGGCGGGAGCCGCCGCTCACCGATCGCTGGTGGTATCCGATCTACGAGAGGATGGTCGAATACGACATTCCGGCCATGATCCATGTCAGCACCAGCTGCAATGCGTGCTTTCACACCACGGGCGCCCACTATCTCAATGCCGACACGACCGCGTTCATGCAGTGCGTGACGGGGGATCTGTTCAGGGATTTCCCGGCCCTGAGGTTCGTCATCCCGCACGGCGGCGGCGCCGTGCCCTATCACTGGGGGCGCTTCCGCGGCCTGGCGCAGGCGCTCGACAAGCCGCCCCTCGAGGAGCATCTGCTGAAGAACATCTTCTTCGACACCTGCGTGTATCACCAGCCGGGGATCGACCTGCTGACACGCGTCATGCCGATCGACAACATCCTGTTCGCCTCGGAGATGATCGGGGCGGTGCGCGGCATCGATCCGCGCACGGGGCATCACTACGATGACACCAAGCGTTACGTGGAGGCCGCGGCGCTCAGTGACGGCGAGCGCCGCCAGATCTACGAGGGTAACGCCCGCCGGGTCTATCCGCGGCTCAATGCAGCGCTTGCGGCCCGGGACCTGTGAGCGCGGTCGGCCGGAGAAATCGCAAGAGGGCACGAGCATGAGCATGCCGCTGAACAATCTGGGGCTGGTCAAGCGCAACATCGCGCGTGCCGAGCGCGCGGCGGTCGAGAAGCTCGGCCGCCTCGGCGTCGCCACCGTGCACGAGGCCATGGGCCGCGTGGGGCTGATGAAGCCGTACCTGCGCCCGATATACCCCGGCGCGCGGCTGTGCGGCACCGCGGTGAGCGTGCTGCTGCAGCCCGGAGACAACTGGATGCTGCACGTGGCTGCGGAGCAGATCAGGCAGGGCGATGTGGTGGTGGCCGGATGCACCGCCGACAGCGAGGACGGGTTCTTCGGCGAGCTGCTCGCCACCTCTTTCCGGGCGCGCGGCGCGCTCGGTCTGATCATCGACGGCGGGGTGCGCGATGTCCGCGAGCTCACGGAGATGCGGTTCCCGGTCTTCAGCCGCGCCATCAGCGCCAAGGGCACCGTGAAGGCCACGCTCGGATCGGTCAACGTGCCGGTCGTTTGTGCCGGCGCCCTGGTCAATCCGGGCGACGCCATCGTCGGCGACGACGACGGCGTGGTCGTGGTGCCCGCAGCCCTGGCGCAACGGGTGGCCGACGCCGCCGAGGCGCGCGAGGCGAGCGAGGCCGGCAAGCGCAAGCAGTTCGCCGCCGGCGTCCTGGGGCTCGATATGTACAACATGCGCGAGCCGCTCGCGAAGCTGGGCCTGAAGTACATCGACTGAAGATGGCGAACACGGACCCAGATGCGCTTGCGTGGCGGGTCGGCCTGGTCGGCTACGGAGAAGTGGGCCGGATCCTCGCGGAGGATCTGCGCGCGCGGGGCGTAGGGCGGATCGGCGCCTACGACATCAAGCTCGGCACCGCCGCGCAGGCACCGCTCCTCGAGCACGCCGGTGCGCATGGGGTGGATCTGGCCGTATCGCACGCCGCGCTCGCGGCGCAGAGCGATCTGCTCATCTGCGCGGTGACCGCGAGCGAAGCCGTGCCCGCGGCGCGCGCCTGTGCCGGGGGCCTGCCGAGGGGCGCGTGGTTCCTCGACTTCAATTCCGCCTCCCCGCTCGCCAAGCGCGCCGCGGCCGAGCTCATCGAGAGCGCCGGCGCTCGCTATGTCGAGGGCGCGGTGATGACCTCCGTCCCACCCTATCGCATCCGCGTGCCGCTGCTGTTGGGCGGAGCGCATGCCGCGGCTCTCGCGCCGCTGCTCGCCGATCTGGGCTTCTCTGCGCAGCTCGCCTCCGGGCAGCTCGGCATCGCATCGGCCACCAAGATGTGCCGCAGCGTCATGATCAAGGGACTCGAGGCCATGCTCATCGAGAGTCTCACCGCGGCCCGCGCCTACGGGGTGGAGGATGCGGTGCTCGCCTCCCTCAAGGAGACCTTCCCCGGCATCGAGTGGGAGCGTCAGGCCGCCTATTTCTTTCAGCGCGTGATCCGGCATGGGCGTCGCCGTGCCGAGGAGATGCACGAGGCGGCCCGGACGGTGGAGGAGGCGGGGCTCACGCCATGGTCGGCCGCCGGCACGGCCGAACGCCAGGCCTGGATGGCCGGCCTCGCCGATCAGGGTGTGTTCGGCAAGCCTGACGGGGAGGCATTCGCGCGCAGCGCCGACTGGCGCGTCGAAGCCGACCGCATTCTCGAGCGCATTCGCCCGTCCCTCGGCAGATCTTCCGGATGACCCGTCATGAGCACGCAGCGCGCTGAAGCCTTCACCAAGAGCCCGGGCTGGCTCGACTGGTGCCCGAATCCCTCCAAGCCCGGCTTCGCCGTGCCGCCGGGCGCGGTCGATGCCCACTGTCACGTGTTCGGACCGGGTACGGAGTTTCCGTACGCGCCGGAGCGCAAGTACACCCCGTGCGACGCGAGCAAGCGCCAGCTCTACGCATTGCGCGCGCACCTCGGCTTTGCCCGCAACGTGGTGGTGCAAGCCACCTGCCACGGCGCGGACAACCGGGCGATGGTCGACGCCCTGGTACATGCGGGCGGCCGTGCCCGCGGTGTGGCCACCGTGCGCCGCAGTGTCTCCGACGCAGAGCTCGAGAGCCTGCATGCCGCGGGGGTGCGCGGCGTGCGCTTCAACTTCCTCAAGAGACTGGTCGATTTCACCCCGCGCGAGGAGCTCCTGGAGATCGCCGGTCGCATCGCGCCGCTCGGCTGGCACGTGGTGGTGTATTTCGAGTCGGCCGATCTGTCCGAGCTGTGGGACTTCTTTACCGCACTGCCTACCACGGTGGTGGTGGATCACATGGGCCGGCCAGACGTGAGAGAGCCGGTAGAGGGACCTCAGTTTCAGCGCTTCGTGCGTCTGATGCGTGAGCACCCCAACGTCTGGTCCAAGGTGTCCTGCCCCGAGAGGCTGAGCATCTCGGGACCGCCGGCACTGAACGGTGAGCGCAATGCGTATCGCGACGTTGTGCCCTTTGCACGCTATCTGATCGAGACGTTCCCGGATCGCGTGCTCTGGGGGACCGACTGGCCGCACCCGAATCTCAAAGACCACATGCCCGATGATGGGCTGCTGGTCGATTTCATCCCGCACATCGCGGCGAGCGCCGAGGCGCAGCGCAGGCTCCTGGTGGATAACCCCATGCGGCTGTACTGGCCTGAAGAAACCTGATCGGAAGGGGAGGGTATGGTGGCGGACAAGCCCTACGAGGACATTCCAGGCACCTGGATATTCGATGCCGAGCGCGCGCGCGCCGGCTATCATCTGAACCAGTTTCTCTACACGCTCATGCAGGAGGAGAACCGCAAGGCCTTCCTCGCCGACGAGCGTGCATACCTCGCGAAATTCAAGCTGAGCGAGGCACAGCGCGCGGCGGTGCTCGAGCGCGACTGGAACCGCCTGCTCGAGCTCGGCGCGGTGGTCTATGCCCTCGCCAAGCTTGCCTTCACCGACGGGAGGTCCTATCAGTACATGGCCTCGCAGATGACCGGCATGAGCGAGACAGAGTACGTCGATATGATGCTGAAGGGCGGTCGCTCCCCCGACGGCTGGCGCTCGAAGTCCGAGCGGGAGAAACACTGATGGCTCGGGTCATCGCCGGAGTCGGCACCTCACACACGCCGGCGATCGGGGCCGCCGTCGATAACGGCAAGACCGACCAGCCGTATTGGCAGCCGCTCTTCAGAGGCTACGAGCCGGCGAAGCAGTGGATGGCGAAGACCGCGCCCGACGTGGTGATCATGGTCTATAACGACCATGTCAACGCCTTCGATTTCAAGGTGATTCCCACCTTCGCGCTCGGCTGTGCACAGGATTTCCCGATCGCCGACGAGGGATGGGGTCCGCGGCCCGTGCCCGCCGTGAAGGGATACCCCGAGCTCGCCGCGCACCTGATCCAGTCGCTCGTCCTCGACGAGTTCGACATGACCATCGTCAATGAGATGCAGGTCGATCACGGCCTCACGGTGCCGCTCACGTTGCTGTTCGGCTCGCCGCAGCAGTGGCCCTGCCGAGTCATTCCGCTCGCGGTGAACGTGGTGCAGTATCCGGCGCCGACCGGCCGGCGCTGTTACCAGCTGGGCCAGGCCATCCGCCGGGCCGTGCAGAGCTGGGCGGAGGATCTGAAGGTCGTCGTCTTCGGCACCGGCGGCATGTCGCACCAGATCCAGGGACCCAGGGCCGGCCTGACCAACCCGGTGTTCGACAAGGCCTTTCTCGACGATCTGTCGCGCGACCCGGAGCGGCTCAGCCGGATCCCGCCGATCGAGTACCTGCGCGAAGCGGGCGCCGAGGCCATCGAGCTGGTGATGTGGTTGCTGATGCGCGGGGCGCTCGGGCCGAAGGCGGAGGAAATCTACCGCTTTTATCACATCCCGGCGTCTTCGACCGCGGTGGGGCATATCATTCTTGAAAGCCGCTGAGCGCCCGCAGCGGCGATTCTGCAGGAGAACACATGGCCCGGACGATCAATCTTGCGCTGGCCGGGGCCGGCGCCTTCGGCATCAAGCATCTCGATGCGCTGCAGAACATCCCCGATGTGCGAGTCGTCTCGCTGGTCGGCCGTACCCTGGAGCCGACGCAGGAGGCGGCGAGTCGCTACGGTATCGCGCATGCGACCACGGATCTACAGGAGTCGCTCGCGCGCGCCGACGTCGATGCGGTGATATTGTGCACCCCGACGCAGCTCCATGCGGCGCAGGCGGTGGCGTGTCTGCGGGCCGGCAAGCACGTGCAGGTCGAGATTCCGCTCGCCGATAGTCTGACGGACGCCGAGGATGTCGTGCGGGCGCAGAAGGCCGCCGGCAAGGTGGCCATGGTCGGTCATACGCGCCGCTTCAACCCCAGCCATCAGTGGGTGCACAAGCGGATTCTCGCCGGAGAGCTCAACGTCCAGCAGATGGACGTGCAGACCTACTTCTTCCGCCGCAAGAACATCAACGCGCTCGGCCAGCCGCGCTCCTGGACCGATCACCTGCTGTGGCACCACGCGGCCCATACCGTCGACCTGTTCGCTTATCAGAGCGGTGAGATCGTGGCGGCTCACGCCCTGCAGGGCCCCATCCATGCCGCGCTCGGCATCGCCCTGGACATGTCCATCCAGCTGAAAAGCCGCAGTGGCGCGATCTGCACGCTGTCGCTCTCCTTCAATAACGACGGGCCGCTCGGCACCGTGTTCCGCTACATCTGTGACAACGGCACCTACATTGCCCGTTACGACGATCTCACCGACGGCAAGGACAACAAGATCGATGTGTCGAAGGTCGATGTGTCGATGAACGGCATCGAGCTTCAGGACCGGGAGTTCCTCGCCGCCATCCGCGAGGGACGCGAGCCCAACGCCAGCGTCGCCCAGGTGCTGCCCTGCTATCGCGTGCTTGCGCAGCTCGAACGGCAGCTCGAGCACACATCTGCCTGAGAGACCCGAGCGTGCCCGCGAGCGGAGAGGGTTGAGCAGACGCGACTGCCGGCCGCCGCGTATCGCTGCGTGTGCCTACAGCAGC
Organism: Pseudomonadota bacterium; assembly: GCA_021845825.1. GTDB lineage: Bacteria > Pseudomonadota > Gammaproteobacteria > Steroidobacterales > Steroidobacteraceae > 13-2-20CM-66-19. Next base: position 6,403 of record JAJZVF010000089.1, read on the forward strand.
CGCTGCGCCGCATCGAGCCAGGCGCGCTGGGTGCGGCGGTAGTGCTGCGGGGCGACGCGCGCCTGGTCGAGCAGATCTTGCGCCACCTTGCGCGCCTCGTCCCGCTGTCCCTGCCGATCGAGCAGCTGCGCATAGCGGACTGCGGCCTCGGCGCCCGGGTAGGCGTGCGCGAGGGTGCGATACTCTTCCAGGGCCTTGACGACGTTGCCTTCAGCTTCGAGAGAGCGGGCGTAGAGGAGGTGACGCTCCGGGGACTGGAAGTCGGGATTGCGGCGGACGAGTTCCTCGAGCGTGGCCCGCGCCGCGGATGCCTCGCCGTTGCCAAACTGCGCGCGCGCCAGCCCCAGCATGAGGTTCGGATCATGCTCGTATAGGCCCGTCAGGGTCTGCCGGTACTGCAAGATCGCCTCGGCGTAGCGGCCATGGCGGGTGAGTTCCTCGGCGTAGTGCTGGCGGCTCGCCACGTTGCCGATGAGCTCGGCCTCGTTCGCAAAGCGGCGCAGGTCCGCGAACGGGTCCATGGCCTTCTTCAGGCCGCGTGCGGTGCTGCGCGCGGTGCGGCTGCGGAACAGCTCCGGAAGGATCTCCACCGCCACGTAGGCAAGGGCACCGATCATCGGCAGGAACAACAGCACCCAGACCCAGATCCAGCTCCGGCCGGTCTTCATGCAGTGGACGATCAGGCCCAGCGAGAGGATATAGGGGAGGGCGGCGTACAGCAGATACGTCATGGCGCGCATCCTACCGCATTGCCGCTCAACTCCAAGGCACCCGCCCGGGCCACCCTGCATTATTCGCGCGCTCCGGGCCCGTGCGCTGCATGATCGTACCGGTCATGACCCGGGCTAAGCCGCGGCGCCCGCAGGAAGCCCACTCCGATGCTGCTATTCTTGCGGTATGAGACAACCGGCGAGCGGCATCCGGCTCCGGGTGCTGGGGATTGCGTTTTTTCTCGGCTCGACGCCGGTGCTGCATGCCGCGCCCCACGCACCACGGACTCCGGCGCTGCACACCGTGGTGTACGCCTTCGTGCGGCCGAGGGCTTCGGGGCCGCGCGGGAGGCTGAGATCCGCTCCTGCGCGCGGCGGCGCACCGGCCAGCCCTCGGCGGTTTTCTCCCGCGCAGCCGGGCTCGCCACGATACCGGATCGGCTTGGTGCTCTCGGGCGGTGGGGCGCGCGGTATTGCGCACATCGGGGTGCTCAGGGTGCTGCAGAAGCTGCGGGTGCCGATCGACGCGATCGCCGGCACGAGCATGGGCGCGGTGGTGGGAGGGCTATACGCCAGCGGCCTCACGGCAAAGCAGATCGAGGCGGTGGTGAAATCGCTGAACTGGCAGGAGGCCTTTCGCGACCAGCCGCCGCGCCAGGATCTGTCGCTGCGTCGCAAGGAGGAGGACGAAAACTTCCTGGTGCATTTCCCGATCGGCATCAAGGGCTGGCATCTGGTGCTGCCGCAGGGCTTGATCGAGGGGCAGAGCCTCACCGAGATCCTGCGCCGCCTGACACTGCCGGTGGCGCGTATTACGAATTTCAACGATCTGCCGACCCCTTTTCGGGCGGTCGCCACGGATTTGCAGACCGGCCAGAAGGTGGTCATGGATTCGGGCGACCTGACCAGCGCCATGCGCGCGAGCATGTCTGCCCCCGGAGTCTTTGCGCCCGTGCCGCGCAACGGCCGGTTGCTCGTCGATGGGGGGATCACCGACAACGTACCGGTGGATGTGGCCCGAGAGATGGGGGTGAACGTATTGATCGTGGTAGACGTGAGCACTCGGCTTGAGCCCCGTAAGAAGCTCCAGGGCGTCGCATCCATCTCGGCCCAGGCGCTGACCATCCTGATGGAGGGCAAGTCCAGGCAGCAGCTCGCCTCGCTCACGTCCCGCGATGTGCTCATCCGTCCGGCGCTCAAGGGGATATCTTCGTTCGACTTCGGCGACGTGAACCATCTGATCGCGATCGGCGAAGCCGCGGCGTGGAAGATGCGCAAGCGCCTCTCGGCCTTCTCGGTGAGTCCGGCGCAGTACCGGCGCTATGCGCAGCGGCGCGCGAGCCTGCGCCGGCCACCGCCGCGCATCGAGTTCGTGCAGGTGCAGACAGGCTCGAAGCAGTACTCGGCGCCGGTCGAGAAGCTCTTCGGCGACATGGTCGGCAAACGCCTCAATCCCAATGCGATCGCCCGCCGCATCACCACGCTCTATGGGCAAGGCGGGCTCGATACGCTCGATTATCGCGTGGAGCGCCGGAATGGGCGATACGGGCTGCTCATCGATGCGCGCGGCGCCTCGATCGGCCCGAATTACATGCGCTTCGGCTTGAGTCTGCGGGATGATTTCTCCGGAGACGCCACCTACGAGGCGGCGGCCCGCTACGTGATGTCCGAGATCACCCGTCCGGGCGGGGAGTGGGTCACGGACGCGGAGATCGGGCAGACCTCGCGGCTCGCGACCGAGGTGTACCTGCCGTTCTCGAAATTCTCGGGCTGGTTCGTGATGCCGCGGGTGTCGGTCGAGGCGAGCGATCTACCGTATTTCATCGGCCAGAGCATGCGAGCGGTGTACCGCGCGCACGCCTTCCGTTACGGCTTGGATCTCGGCAAGCAGTTCAGCGACTGGGGCGAGGTGCGTGCCGGCGCATATCGCGAGGAGGGCCATACGCAGCTGACCGTCGGCGATCCGAGCGACCCGCTGCTGCCTTTCCCGGCGCGCCAGCCCTTCGGCTCGGTCACCTATTTCCTGCGCTTCAGCTACGACACGCTCGACAACATCAACTTTCCGCATTCCGGCGAGCAGGCAAGTCTGCAGTGGAGCAGCGCCCACCAGGCGCTCGGCCCGCAGTCGAGCTACAACCGGGTGACGTTCAACTTTCTGGCGGCCCACACCTGGCACGACCGCAATACCGTGGCGTTCTCGGTCTCGGGCGGAAGCCTGCTCGATCGCGCCACCGATTTACGCATGGAATTCCCGCTGGGCGGCTTTCTCAACCTGTCGGGGCTGAAACAATATTCACTGTACGGTCCGCACTACGGCATCGCACGCCTGCTGCTGTACCGCAAGATCGACCGCGGCGGCCCAGGCTATTTCGACATGCCGGTGTATCTGGGGATGTCGCTGGAGGCGGGCAACGTCTGGAGGAACATGAGCGACATCCGCTGGAACACGATGCACAAGGATGCGAGTGTGTTCTTCGGTCTGGACACGTTTCTCGGGCCGATTTACTTCGGCAGCGGCTTCGACGACCATGGCCAGCAGACGTTTTACCTGTTCCTCGGCAGAACATTCTAGCAAGCCGCCCGGCCCGCCGAGGGCGGGTGCAGGAGGTACGGCTGCCTTGCCGGCACGGGCATGTTGCCGGCGCCGCAGGCGGCTGCACGATAGGGAGCTAGAGCCCGCGGCTCTCGGCCAGATTCTCGACCTTCTCGAAGACCAGCGCCGGCCGGTCGCCCGAGCGGGAGTACTCGTGACGCCGGCTCATCTCCGCGAGCGCGGCGTCGCGCTCCGCGTCGGTGGCGTACCAATGCACACGGTGCCACTCCGGCCCAAGGAGATTGCGGAACGGATCGCCCGGCGGCAGGCTGACGCGCACGCCGTAAGGCCGCTGCTGCTCGATCGGGGGCGAGTTGAGATTTTGCGGTTGGCTGATTCCCATGGCGCGCGAAGCTTAAGGTGCGAGACCTCGCAGGCGCAAGCCGGTATCATACTCACGGAGCCGCAGCCGCGGGTGCGCGGGATCAAGTCGAGGCTTCCCGGGAGGTTCACCCCCATGGTGTCGCAGAGGAAATCCAGCCTGCCTACCGCCGCCGAGGCGCTGCCCGGCCGCGGTGTCCCGCTCGAGGTGGCGCAGGTCCACTACGTCAACGGTCGCCGCATCGTCCCGCCTTTTCCGGCGGGGCTGCAGCAGGCCGTGTTCGGCCTGGGCTGCTTCTGGGGCGCGGAGCGGCTGTACTGGCAGCTGCCGGGCGTATATTGCACCGCTGTCGGGTATGCGGGCGGTTTCACACCTAACCCCACCTACCGCGAAGTGTGCACCGGGCTTACGGGGCACGCCGAGGTGGTGTGCGTGGTCTTCGATCCGGAGAGGATCGCCTACGGTGACCTGCTCAAGGCATTCTGGGAGTCCCACGACCCCACACAGGGCATGTGCCAGGGGGGCGATGTGGGCACCCAGTACCGCTCGGTGATCCACACCTTCGATGCCGCGCAGCAGCTCGCCGCGGAAGCCTCCAGAGCGGCGTATCAGGCGCGGCTCACGGCCGCCGGCCACGGCGCCATCACGACCGAGATCCGGCCCGCGCCCGCGTTCTACTATGCGGAGGATGACCACCAGCAGTACCTGGCGAAGAACCCGGACGGGTACTGTGGTTTGGGCGGCTGCGGAGTCGTCTATGCCGGCGCCGTCTGAGCCGGCGCCCGCGGCCCCGGGGGCGCGGCGGAGGTGACCATGCATATTCTCTTGATGTGTCTGCTGTCGCTACACGCACTCTCTGGCGTGTTCTGGGCCGGCTCGACATTCGCCCTGACGCACTCGTTCTGTGAGCTGACGCCGAAGTTGTTTCGGGCGCAGATGACGGCGGCGGCGTTGACGGTCGCGGCCGGCCTTGCGCTCTGGGGCGTCGCCCTTCGGGGTGCAAGCGGTCCGATGGCGACGACGCTCGCCATCGGGGCGACCTGCGCCATCGCTGCGGCGGCGGTGCAGGGGGCGATGCGCCGCTCGCCGGTGGTTGCGCAGCGGATTGCCGCAATACTGCTGTCGGTCACGGTGATCTGCATGGTGATTTCCCCGTACGTGAGCTGATTGCGCCCGGCCGACGTGCCGCCGATCCGCCCGGCGGCGGGCAGGCCGTCGGCCGGGTCAACCTGAACGATCGCCGTCCGTTGGGGTCTATCGCAATGTGCCCTGATCGGGATCCGGAGGAAGCCGTCATGCGTACAGCCGCTTTCCGTCGATCGGCCCTGGCCGCGCTCGCCGGCGCGCTGCTGTCCTTGCCCGCCTGGGCGGCGCCGGCCGG
>JAJZVF010000090.1 GCA_021845825.1 Pseudomonadota bacterium
AATCGACCGGCTCGGGCAGCTGCACCGCCTCGGTGAGAAAGCTCGCCCCCGTGGCGTCGGTGCCGGTGCGCTGCGAATGGCTGAGCTTTCCGAAGAATGTCCAGACGCTGCTCGTGAAGTATCTGCCGCTCAGCGTCACCGTGCGCCGCTCGGACTCGATACGCACCGGCTCGAGGCTGGCCTGCAACGCAGTCATACCGCTCGTCGAATTGGCGGCCACCCAGTCGCTCGGCAGCACCAGCCGCCCGCCCCCGGCGCTGCGGTACGGGGTCTCGGTGTCATCGTATTGGTGAAACGGCTGTCCCTGGTAGGTCGCATGCACCTCGTAGCGCCCCTCCTTGCCGGCGGTCACCGTGATGTGCCGGGAGGAAAGTCCCAGGTGATCGGCCTCGAAGCTGCCGTAGGCGCCACCGCGGGTGCGCCAGCGGCCTGCGCCGCCCGCCTGCACGTAGGCGCCGTTGCGGGCGATTCCACTGTAGCGCCCCGAGGCGAAGTTCGCGCCGCTGGCGTAGATGACGCCGGCGTGCACCTTGGCCTTCGCGCCCGTCTGGAACACGCATAGCTTGCACGTCCATGTGCTGGTGTCAGGCCGCGGCGGTGCGGCGCGCGCCAGCGGCACGGCGAGTGCCGCGCCCACGGCCAGCGCGAGCGCCGAGGGCCGCAGCCCGCGGGGCGCAGCCTGCGCCGGATCGTTCGATCGCTGTGTCAGGCTCTGTGGCGTCATGACCGCTCCTAGCGCATCAGATCCTGCCCCGAGGGACTGTTAGAGCCGTGGATCTCGGAGTGGCAGTTCACGCACCCGCCGATGAGCAGATACGGATTGGGCACCCCGGGGCTGCCCGGCACCCCCGGCAATCCCTGCGGGCCATATGGCACGGAGGGGTGGCCTGCCGCATCGTGGCATTGCTGGCACAGGATCGGCGGCTGTTCGGTGAGCAGGGCGGGCACGAGCGAGCCGTGCGGGGAATGACAGTTCAGGCAATTGTTCTCGACCGGCTGGTGCTCCCAGAGGAAAGGACCGCGCATGCGGGTGTGACAGCTGGTGCAGGTCTCGTTCACCGTGCTCTTCACCAGCATATCCGGTCCCAGCGAGCCATGCGGATCATGGCACGAAGAGCAGGTCATCGTGCCCTCGGGCACCGGATGGTGATAGGGCATGCGAAACTGCGCGACCACCGACTGATGGCACTTCGCGCACACACTCGCCTCGCTCGCCTGCATCCGTACCGGATCGATCGCCGCGTGAATCCTATGGCAATCGGCGCAGCTGACGTCGTTGGCCGCGTGCGCGCTGGTGAGCCATGCATGCTGCACGTTCTTGTGGCAACTGAGGCACATCGCGTTCTGTTTCGCCACCGGCGTCGGCGAATGCGGTCCGAACACGACGATGCCCGCCGGCTTCATGCCAAGCGCCTGCACGTGCGCCCCGCCGGGCCCGTGGCAGGCCTCGCACTGCAGACCGCCCGGACCGAAGGGACTGCGGGGATTGTCGGGTTGCGCGTGGGGACTGGCGAAGATCGCCATCACCTGCGCGCTGCCGCGATGGCAGAGCAGGCACGTATCGGCACCGTGGGCGCTGTATCCGAGCGCCGCCGGCGAATCGCCCGCGGCAGCGGGCGCGGGTGGACCGGCGCGCGCCGCGGCGCGCGCGCCGCCGGCGAGGAGCAGCGCCGCCCCGAGCAAAGCGCATTGCAGGTACACGGTTCGCATATCGCGCCCGTCCCGGCTCAATTCGGGAAATCGGCGAGGTCGTGCACCGTCGCAACATCGGCCACACCGCCCGGACCGTGACACAGCGCGCACGTCTCCTCGCCCGGCGGATTCACCAGACCGCTCGCGGTCTTGCCGGTCGCGAAGCTCGCGCCGTTCTGGATCATGTGCTCCCTGGCGGTCTGGCTCGTGTGGCAGGCGGAGCAGAATGCGGCATTCGGCGTCACCGCCACATCATCGGTGAGCGTCGTGCGGTTGTTCGACACGACGGTAATGCCCTGCGCCTGTGCGTCATTCACCGGATAGTAGGAGTTGCCCACGTGACAGGCACTGCAATCCTCGAGATTGCCCGGAAACGCCACATTGAACGTCGTCGGTCGTGCCCCGAAGCTGCAAATCGTCACCCCGTTCGGATAGCGCAGATTGCCGCTCGAGTCGGTGGCGCCCGAGGCGTGGATCTCATGGATGAGCACCGCGAAATCGATCGACTGCTCGGGATTGGCGCCGGCGGTACCGAGCGGCGCGCACAGGCCGGAAGACGCCACGTGCTCGCCCGCGTCGGTGGCATCTGGATTGTGGCACCCCTCGCACAGCTGGATGTTGTTCGTACGGTTCTGCCCGTGCTCGGTCAGGTCGTGATGACAGGCGTCGCACTTGGCGATCGAGACAATCTGCGCCGGCGCCACGGCCGAGGCATCGGTTATGGGGAAATCCGTCGTGACCCCGTCGATCCCCAGCTCCACATCGGTGGTACCGCTTCCGGAGAGGTTCGGCAGCGCCACCACCGCCCGGCCCTCCACCGCCAGCTGCCCGGAGCCGGTCGCGCCGGCCGGAATGGGCACGGGCGAGGTGGCGGTAAACGTGTTATTACCGTCATTGGTCACCCCGCTGCCGAGGAAATTGATCGACACCGGCTGATTCGGCGTGCCGCTCGAGGCGGTGGCGCTGCCGCTGCCGACGTTGTTGAATCCTTCCGTCGGCCATGCCATATCTACCGACAATGTGCCGCCGGGCTGCTTGAAGGGGCTCGTCGAGCTCTGGATGTCATACGGGGAATCGTTGTTGCTCGGGTTAACCACCTCGAGCGTCACCGACGGCGTCTGCCCCGGCGCCGTGTTGCCCACGCTCAATATCTTGAAGGCGAACATGCCCGCCGCGGTATCGATTCCGAGCGCATGCGCCGCCGCCACCTGCAGCGCGCCGTTGTCGAGCGTCGCGCCCGGGCCGTGGCAGGTGGCGCACTGAGCATCGGTCGCAATGATCCCGTCGTGGTTCTCGCCGGTTGCGAAATTGACGTTGTCGTGGCAGGAGCCGCACGTCGCCGCCGTGATCGTCGTCGCGTAGTTGCCCGACTGCGGGGCGCTCGTGTCATTCGGTGTGTGACAGGTCGTGCAGAAGCGGGTGCCGGATCCGGAAACCGCGCTGTTGTTGTTGCTCAGGTCGGTCTGCGGATAGGCGACGGCGCTGAAGTCGTAGATGACGTTCTGATACCCGAAGATGTAGTAGTGCGTCCCGGCCGCCACGGACGGCAGATCGACGCCCATGTGAATCTTGTGGATCATCACCGGGAAATCGAGCGTGTTGCCGCTCGACGGATCGATCGAGCTCGGATTGTGGCAGATGACGCAATACTGCACGTCCGTGCGCGCGCCGCCGTGGAAAGCGAGCTGCTGGTGGCAGGCGAGGCAGGCCGCGTTATCCACGGCATCGTCCGCATCGAAGCCGCTCGTCGCGCCCGTTTCGGGAATGAACGTGTACACCGGACTGTTCGCCGGAGCGAGGCCGCGGATCTCGAGGCCGACCCGGTGCACGAGGGACGGATCGTAGGTGACCACCGGATCGGTCTCGATGTCCTTCTTGAAGGTGTACTGGTAGCTGCCGTTGCCGTTGTCGACCAATGTGCCCGCGGAGCCGGATTCGGTCGTCGCCTGCGGCTCGGCGCTCGTGCCGACCACCGGGTCGCTCGCGGTTCCGTCGGCGGCCGGCGCAGGCTCCACCATATTGTAAAGATAGGATTGCCACTGCGAGCGCAGCAGCGGAGCCGGCGCCGCCAGTCCCGGATACGCATTGAGCTGCACCCCGGGCGGAACGAGCTTGGCGATGGCGAAGCTCACATCCGCGGCCGGCAGCCCGCTGAGCGGCTCGCCGTTTTCGTCCACCAGCGTGAAATCGACCACCGGCTGCCCGGTGGAGGGGATCGTGACCTTGGTGATGGTCGCGGTGATCCTGGTGGCCGTCTTCACGTTGAGCGCACTCACCGTGCTGCTCGGCCCCGGCGGACCCGCCGGTCCGGTGGAGCCGCTGACACCCGCCGGCCCAGGCGCGCCGGTACTGCCGGCGCAGGCGGCGAGCAGCGCCAAGATACCGAGTACGCCCAATCTTCCGCTCAGCCGACCTGCCACCCTCGTGGCGCTAAGGATCTTGGCCATTTTTATCCCCTTAGTCACATCCACCGTGACCCGCGATCCCGGCGGCATCACCGCCCGGCAATGCTAACGGTGCACCCGCGCGGGGCGCAGTACGAAGTTTCCACGACGCCGTCCGGCGCTCACCGGGCAACCTGCCGCGAGCCGGCGCAACCGGATTCCTCCGCGCCCCACGCGCTGTACCCGCCCGCCGACTCATCCCGGATGTGCAGGCGCATCTGATCGCGGAACTCGTTCACCGCGGTGAAGAATTCCGCCATCATCAGCGCCCAGCAATACATGCCGCGGGGAGTCAGGCGGATCGCGTCGCGCTCGGCGCGAATCGCCCCGATCAGACGCATGGCGGCAAGCTCCGGGGCCATGAGCCACCAGAAGCGCCCGCCGTATTTCGCTTCGACGTACGAGTAAGGAAGTGACAGTCCAAACAGCCTGACCAGCAGGTCATAGCGCATGCGCTGCCCGAGCGTGAATGCCTTGCTCTGGGTGACAGGCAGCTGACCGTCATCGATCATCCGGCGGTACCGGTTCAACGAGAATGTGGTGCAATACATCCGCCCGTCGACGTAGCTGAACGCGCCGCTGCCCACCCCGACGTAGTCGTCCTGGTGGGTGATGTACTCATCGATCGGCGACCGGGTCTGCACCGGGGAGCGCCGGCTGAAGCACCATGCCGAGGCGGGTTCGTACGCGCCGCCGAGCGCCTGCAGGATACGCTGGTAGTAATCGAACCGGCGGGACGGATCGGCCTGACCGAGGCTCTTTTGCATGCGCCGTCGCGTGGAGGCGGCGCTCATCAACGGATAGAACGAGACCTGCTCGACCGCGAGCGCGCGCAGCGTCGCGACATCCCGCTCGAGCGAGCGCGGGCTCTGTCGGGCGAAATTGAACATCATGTCGACGTTGAGGGTCGGGAACCGTCCCCTCGCCGCCGCCAAGCGCGCAACGATCGCCTCACCGCTTCCATAGGGCGCGTACCGCCCCATCTCCTTCAGCAGCTCATCATCGAAGCTCTGTACCCCGACCGACAGCCGCCCGACGCCCGCTGCGAGCAGCGCGTCGAAGATTTCCTCCGTCAAGTGGTTCGGATTGGTCTCGACCGAGACGGTGCGCACCGGCCAGAGCGAGCGGATGAGTCTTAAGGTCGCGGCGAGTTCGGCCGGCGCGACGGTCGGCGTTCCCCCGCCGACATATACGTCCGAAAACTGAAAACCACGGTCATGATAGAGAAGGATTTCCCGGCGCAGGGCCTCGAAGTACGCCTGCGCCTTCTCCTGGCGATACTGGACACGGTGAAACGAGCAGAACGGGCACAGCGACTCGCAGAACGGCACGTGCACATAGAGCTGACAGGGCGAGGCTGGCGCAGCCGGCGCGAGCTCGGCCGGCGAGACGGCATCGAAGCGCATGGCCGAGGCGAGCTCGCGCCGCAGCAGGCCGGTGAGCGGAGCCTCGAACCAGGGCGCGGCCAAGGCCATCTCAGTCATCGTCACGCTCGAGCTCCACGCCGGTGAGCAACAGCTCTTCGCCCTCGAGCACCGCAACGCGCCACGACCCGCAGCTTGCGCACAGGAGTCGCGTACAGTGCGCCTGCGATTGCGCGCCGCACTCGGTGCAGCGCACACGCACCTCGGAGCGCTCGACGATGAGCCGCGAGTCAGCGGCAACCGTACCGGCACTCGCAAGCGGATAGGCGCTCGTAAGCAACGCGGGCTCGACTCCCGCGAGCGGACCCACCCTCACCGTCACCGATACGATGCGCCGTGCGCGCTGCTCACGGGCCACCCGCGCCACTTCCTCCATCAACGCCTGACAGATCGACAGTTCGTGCACTGCCGGCGTCCTCCCGCTGAAGAGCCCTCACCGAGGGACTCGATGTAGGCGACGAGCTGCCAGGTCTGCCGTTCGCTCAACATGGGCCACGGCGCCATGGCGGTCTGGCCCACCCCGTTGCGGATGGCGAGGAAGGTGCGGGCGGCATGCCGGCGCTGCGCCCACGGCGGCATCGTCAGGTTCGCAGGCGGGGGCATCATGCCGTTGCCGCGCAGTCCCTCGCCGTTGCCTTGGGCGCCGTGGCAGATCGCACAGTGCTCGGCGAACAGCCGCGCCCCGGCGCGCCGCGCTTTACTCGAGGAAAGCAGCGCAGCCGGCACCGCCGGGCGCTGCGGCTCACACCCCGAAATGACGCACGAGAGCATGAATAGGCCGATCGCCGCCGCTGCGGCGTGCCGATTTGGAACACTCGTAGCCAAGGGATCTCACTTCCCGCGCCACCGCCCTCACCAAGCCCCCGAGCGCCGCCTCGACGGCGGCGGTACGCCCCAGGTGAAGGCCGATCGAGCCGGGCACCAGCCCGAGGAGCACCACCGAGTGCGGATAGCGGCCGATCAGCCGCGCGGCATCGAGCAGGTCAGCGACCCCGACCTGATGCACCGACAGCCGCTCGCGCACCGCGTCCCGGACCGCCTCGCCGTCGAGCCGCACCAGCGTGCCGGGAGGGGCCTCCGTCGCCACTGCATCGACCAGGATGGCGTGGCGCGCCTGTGCCAGCTCATCGAGCAGCGCAAGGCCGAGCGTGCCGCCGTCGACCAGACGCACCCCGGCACCGAAGCGATACTCGCTCTCGAGCCGCGCGAGCACCAACGGCCCTACCGCATCATCGCCGAGCAGCACATTGCCCAAACCGAGGATGAGAACCGGCACGCCGCGCTCGCCGGCTGCTGCGTTCAAGGTTTCACCGGCGGTTTGCGCGGCATGAACTTGAACCCCGACAAGATCGAATCGAAAATTCCCGTGCGCTCGATCGTCGAGTAAAGGATGACGAAGTAAAGGTGCGCCACCATGAATATGAGAATCACCCACATGCCGATGTGATGAATCAAGCGCGCGATCTGCAGCCCGCCGAAGAAGGGGATCAGGAACCTGAACACATGCAGCGGGGAGCCGACCGGCGCGTACACCTGATAAAGGGCGAGACCGGTGGCGATCATCACGAAATACACGCCGTAGATGACGGCATAGGTAAGACCCGCGAGCCCGTTGTGGCCCGGGTATTCGACCGGCTCGCGGCTGAGAAAGGTATAAAAGAGCGTCGACTTCCACAGGCTGCGCAGCCGCTCGCGCGTCACCGGAATGAACTCCGACCAGCGAGCATAGCGGTTGCCGGCGAAGCCCCAGTAGACGCGCACGAGCACGCACAGCGAGAACACGATCGAGGTGTACAAGTGCACCTCGCGGATCCGGGCCATGACGAGCGTGCCGCTGAAGAACGGGTTACCGATGTAGTAGCCGGTTGCCGCAAGGATCAGGATGGAGAAGAAAAGGAGCCAGTGCACGAGGCGCACGGGCAGCTCCCAGACATAGACCCGCTCCCGGCCGATGCCCAATGGAGCGTCCGAAGGCACCGCGTTCATGACACCCTCACCCGTGCGAGCTCGCGCTTGGTTGCATCAACCACGTGCACCCCGCACGCCATGCAGGGGTCGAAGGAATGCACCGTACGCAGGATCTCGAGCGGCTGATCGGGCTTGGCGACGGGCGTACCCTCGAGCGAGGCCTCGTAGGGACCGGGCTGTCCGTGGGCATCGCGCGGACCGGCATTCCAGGTGCTCGGCACGACGCACTGATATTTGGCGATTTTCCCGTCGCGGATGTGCACCCAGTGGCCAAGCGCCCCGCGCGGGGCCTCATGGAAGCCCGCGCCGAAGCAGTCCTTCGGCCAGGTGCTCGGGTGCCAATGCGAGGTGTCCTGGATGCGATAGTCCCGGCGAGCCATCTGATCGGCCAGCCCCTCCACCCACATCCCCATGGACTCGACCAGTACCTGCGCCTCGATCGCCCGCGCGGCGATGCGCCCGAGCGTAGAGAACAGCGCGCTCGGCGGCGCATCGAGCTGCTTCAGTGCAGCAGCGATCAGCGTCTTGGCGCGCGTCGGCCGGTTGAGCCCGTAGGCGACCAGCATGCGCGCGAGCGGGCCGACCTGCATGGGCGCCCCGTCATAGCGCGGGGACTTCAGCCAGGAGTATTTCTCCTCGACGTTCAGGCGCTTGAACGGCGGCTTCGGCCCCGTGAAATTCGGATTCGTCTCGCCGTGATACGGATTGAGGCCCGCGTCGTTGCCGACGGTGTAGTCGTACCAGGAATGCGTCACGTACTCGGCGATCTTGGTCTGATCGACGGATGCGATCTGCGTAAGATCCTGCGCGTGGATGACGCCGGAGGGAATGTAGAGCACCGGGTGCGGGCTGTCATCCATGGGGAAATCGCCGTAGGATAGATAATTCGACACCCCGGAGCCGATCGAGAACCAGTCCTTGTAGAACGAGGCGATCGCGAGCACATCCGGCACGTACACGCGGCTCACGAAGTCCACCCCTTCGGCCACTAGCTTGCGCAACTCGGCGATGGTGCCGAGGTTGAGCGAGGCTTGCGCGTCCGGGTCCACCGGGGTTGCCATGCCGCCTACCAGAAAGCTCTGCAGGTGCGGGTTCTTGCCGCCGAGGATCGCGTGTATTTTGATGAACCGGCGCTGGAAATCGAGCGCCTCCAGATAGTGGGCGAGAGCCATGAGGTTCGCTTCCGGCGGCAGCCGGTAGGCGGGATGCCCCCAGTAGGCGTTGGCGAAGATACCGAGCTGACCGCGCTCGACGAAGGCTTTCACCCGGTTGCGCACGTCGGAGAAATACGCCGTGCTCGAGAGCGGCCAATCGGAGAGCGATTGGGCAAGCTTCGCGGTCTTTGCCGGATCGGCGCTGAGGGCGCTCACGATATCCACCCAGTCAAGCGCCTGCAGGTGGTAGAAATGAATCACGTGATCATGCACGTTCTGCGCCGCGATGATGAGGTTGCGCAGCAGGCGCGCGTTTGGCGGAGGCGTCACGCCGATCGCATGCTCGACCGCGCGGATCGAGGCGATGGCATGCACCGTGGTGCACACCCCGCAGATGCGCTGCGTGAACGCCCACGCGTCGCGCGGGTCGCGCCCCTCGAGAATCAGCTCGACACCGCGGAACATCGTCGAGGAGGACCACGCCTGGGTGACCTTTCCGCCTTCCACCTCCGCCTCGATGCGCAGGTGACCCTCGATCCGGGTGATAGGATCAACGACGACGTGGGTCATTTACGGCTCTCCTCGTTCGAGTCGGACTCGTGCTTGTTCTCATCGGCGTGTCCCTTGTCCTCAGGTGGCCGATGGTGGCCGCGGCGGTAACGGCGCACCTCTCCGATGCCGTGAATCACCGCGGCGGCGGCGACCGCACCGCTCGCGGTCAGCCCGACCGGATCGAGCCATCGGCTGGCGCTCACCCCGGCGACATTCGGCAACCGCTCGTAGAACGGGGTCATCACGTCCCAGAAATTCGGCTCCGCGCAGCCGAGGCACGGGTGCCCGCAGCCGATCGGCCAGTTGGTATGACTGTTCCACTGCACGATCGGGCAGTTCTGCGAGGTCGCCGGCCCCTTGCAGCCCATCCGGTACAGGCAGTAGCCGTGCCGGTGCGCCTCATCGCCCCACTCCTCGACGAACTGTCCCGAGTCAAAGTGTGCCCGCCGCTCGCAGGCATCGTGGATCAAGGTGCCGTAGGCGAACAGCGGCCGGCGGTACTGATCGAGCGGCGGCCAGCGCTTGACGGTGAGGTAGTAGACGATGAGCGCGGTGATGTTCTCCGCGTTCGCCGGGCAGGCGGACAGATGGATCAGATTCTTCACCCCCGGCACGGCATCGGCGACCGAAAGCGCGCGGGTGGGATTCGGACGGGCCGCGGGAAGGCCGCCGAAGGTCGCACAGGTGCCCACTGCGACCGTAGCGGCCGCGTTGCCGCACACCTCGCGGGCGATATCGAGCGCCGAGCGGCCCCCGACCATGCAGTAACCGCTGTCGGCGTCGGCGGGAATCGAGCCCTCGACCAGCGCGATGTACTTGCCCTTGTGCTTCGCAACCGTGCTCTCGAGCGCGTCCTCGGCCTGAGTGCCCGCCGCCGCCATCAGCGTCTCGTGGTAGTTGAGCGAGATGGTGTCCAGGATGAGATCGGCGACCGTCGGATGGCCGGCACGCAAAAACGACTCGGTATTGCCCGCGCAGTCCTGGAACTCGAGCCACACCAGGATCGGGCGCTCCTCGGTCTCGATCGCCCGGGCGATCGTGGCCGAGGCGCTCTTCGGCATCCCGAGCACGGCCGCCATACTTGCGCAGAAGGTGAGAAACTCCCGGCGCGATATGCCTTGACGCTCCAACTCGCGCATCAGTCTGGTCTGCGCCATCTTACGTCCCCTTATCGGGTTGGTCTTGTGGAGGCAGGGTGCACGCGTCGCAGCGGGGAAGAAATACGTAACGTAATCCTGCGGCTACGTACAATTCCCGATCGCGCCGCCGCCGCCGCCGGCCGAGGCTTGCCAAACCGGTTGTGCGTTTTCTCAATGTCCCGGGGGCGAGAAGCCGATGCGATCCGGACTTCCCCGGTGCCCGTATGCTCGCCCCTGCCGCGGCCCCTGGAGGGAGTACACTCGCGATGATCACGTTCATGGCCTTAGCCGCGTTTCTTCTCGTCGTTGCCGTCGGCCTGATCGCCGTGCCGCTCCTGAAGCCCGCGCGCACCGTACCCTCGGCGTGGTGGACTGCTCTTGCCTGCGCTTGCGTGCTGCTCGTCGGCTCGACGGTGCTTTACGCCAAGCTCAGCCTTGGTGCCTCGAGCAGGAACACCTCGAGCGCCTCGCCCGAATCGATGGTCGTGCGCCTGGCGCATCACCTCGGCCGCCATCCGCAGGATCTGCAGGGCTGGATGATGCTCGGCCGCTCCTATGTCGTGTTGAAGGACTATCCGCTCGCCCTGCGCGCCTACGAGCACGCGGACCGGGTGGCCGGCGGCAAGAACGCCGACGCGCTGCTCGGGCAAGCCGAGGCGCTCCTGCTCATCCACGGCTCGGGGTTCCGCGGCCGCGCCGGCCGGCTGATCGAGCGGGCGCTCGTGCTCGCCCCGCACGATCCACAGGCGTTGTTCTTCGCCGCGGCCGCGGCACTGCATCGCGGCGATGTGCCGCTCGCGCGTGCACGCCTGCACGCACTCCTTGCGCTGAATCCGCCCGCTGCCGTGAAAGCGCTCGTCGAGCGGCAGCTCGCGATGATCAACGGCAAGCTCTCACTGCAACCTACCCTGGCGGACCTCGCGGCCTCGCCGGGGCTTCTCGCGG
>JAJZVF010000091.1 GCA_021845825.1 Pseudomonadota bacterium
TTTTTTCGATCATAATTCATGCGGCTCGCACCACAGCAGAAGCTCGTCACCGCATTCATTGCCGCAGCGCTCGTTTCGCTCGCCATCGGCATGCTCGCCTACCGCAGCGCATCCCGGATGCGCAAGGACGAGGTCTGGGCGGCTCACAAGCAACAGGTGGCGGGCGCGCTGCTCGCAATCTTCCCCGTCGACACGGACATATTGACCGCTGCGCACGGCTACGTGGTCACCGGCGACAGTGCGTATCTGAGGATGT
This sequence comes from Pseudomonadota bacterium, assembly GCA_021845825.1. Taxonomy (GTDB): domain Bacteria; phylum Pseudomonadota; class Gammaproteobacteria; order Steroidobacterales; family Steroidobacteraceae; genus 13-2-20CM-66-19. The sequence goes on from JAJZVF010000091.1 coordinate 257, forward strand.
ACCGGCAGGCCGTCGCTTCGGCCGGCACTGTTCTCGGCAGGGCACGCGCGCTGACGGCGGACGATCCCGCAGAACAGCGCCGCCTGCAAGTGATCACCGCCCTGGTTGATCGCCTGGAGGCGTTCACCTCCCGCACGCTGCGGGTGCGCCGCGAGCGGGGTGTAACGCCGGCCGCCACACTGCTGCTCAACGGCACGGGCCGGGAATTCCAGCACGCCATCAACGCAAATGTCGCCCACATGATCGCCGAGCAGCACCGGCGCCTTACGGACCGGCAGATCCAGATCGCCGGCGCGAGCGACCTGGCGCTCGATTTGATCCTGGCCGGCAGCGGCCTTGCGGTGCTCATCGGACTGGTCGCCACCTTGCGCATCCGCGCCGACCTGCTCGCCCTGCAGCGCGCGGAGGAGCGCTTTCGGGCGCTCATGGAGTCCGCCCCCGATGCGATGGTCGTGGTGGACGGCCAAGGCAGCATCGTCATGGTCAACGCGCGCACGGAGGCCTTGTTCGGGTACGAGCGCCAGGCACTCATCGGCAAGCCCATCGAGATCCTGATACCCGAGCGATATCGCAGCGAGCACGCCGCCCGGCGCAGCGCCTACGCGCAGGCGCCGCTCCAGCGTGCCATGGGCGCGGGCCTGGAGCTTGTCGCCCGCCGCCGTGACGGCACGGAGATTCCCGTGGAAGTGAGCTTAAGTCCGGTCGCCGCCGCCGGTGGGCTGCAGGTCGCAAGCGCCATCCGCGACATTTCCGAGCGCAAGCACGCGCTCGAGCAGCTGCGCGAGGCGCGCAGCGCGGCCGAGAAGGCCGATCGCGCGAAAAGCGTGTTCCTCGCAACCGCAAGCCACGATCTGCGCCAGCCCCTGCAGACGATCTCTTTGCTCAACGGCACGCTGCGTCGCATGGGCGGAAATGGCGATTCCGCCGACGCCCTGGCACGACAGGAGGCGGCCATCAACGTGATGTCGCGCCTGCTCAATGCACTGCTCGACATCAGCAAGCTCGAATCCGGCGCGGTGAAGCCGGTGCTCACCGACTGGCAGCTGTGCACGCTGTTCGGCCAGCTGCGCGCCGAGTTCGCCGGCCTCGCGAGGGAAAAGGGCCTACGGCTCGAGGCGGACATGTCCGACGCCTGGGTGCATGCCGACTTTTCCCTGCTAGGACAGGTGTTGCGCAATCTTCTTTCCAACGCGATCAAATACACTCAGCGCGGGAGCGTGCGGCTGCACGCGCGGGCCGAAGGCGAGGCAGTGCGCATCGAGGTAAGCGATACCGGCATCGGCATGGCCCCTGAGGAGCTCACGCGCATCTACCAGGAGTTCTACCAGATCGGCGTACCGACGAACGCGACCCGAGAAGGCTACGGCCTGGGACTGAGCATCGTGAGCAGGATCGTGAAGCTCCTCGGCCTCGAGCTCGAGGCTCACTCCGAGATCGGCCAGGGCTCGAGGTTTGCGCTGCAAGTGCCCGCGGGCAAGGCGGCCGTCGCACCGGCCGCCAACCCGGGCGCCGGGCTCACCGCCGAGCGCGGTGCCGGAAACAAACATGAGATCCTGATCGTCGAGGACGAGCCGGCCGTTCTCAATGCGACCCGGCTCCTGCTCACCGCGGTGGGCTACCGCGTCGCCACGGCGCGCTCGCTCGCCCAGGCGATCGAGCGCGCGCGCGAATCGCCCGCTCTCGAGCTGCTCATCAGCGATTACCGGCTGGCCGACGGCGAGACCGGCGCACAGGTGATCGCCGCCGTGCGCAAAATCCGTGGCGCGCACTTCAAGGCGGTCCTGATCACCGGCGATACTTCCGGTGCTGCACACGCCGCCGACGGCGAGGAGCACGTTCGCTTGCTGAGCAAGCCCGTCGATCCCGATGAGCTGCTCGGACTGCTCAAGGAGCTGCTCGCCACGCAGGCCGAGGCCTGATGATCGGCGGACCGTATATCAATGCGCCGGCGGTGCCCGCGGCGGCGCTCGAGGCGCCATTGCAATGGCCTCAATCGCCCGCCCTTTTCCCGATCGCATGAATTGTCCCCGTGTACGGCGGCGATGGAGACGGGCCGCCTCGACAGCCGGGTGAATAGTCTTGACAATGCGTCCGGCCGCAGTTCATATTCAGGCGTTGCGGAGACGGGCCACCGGAGCAAACAGGCTCCAACTCCGCACACAACCGACAGATAACCGGCGGCGAGTGCGCTTATGCAACAAACCACGCCTGGAGTCGCGCCGGATCGCACCGACCGTACCCGGCACAAAGCGCTTGTGCTGTGGGCGCTCTACCTGGTCCTCGCGATCGCCGTTCTGTCGTTCCTTGCAGTGCTGCTGCCCGGGCCCTTGTATCGCATCAGGGTATTCAGCCTGAGCGCAGCATTCCGCTCGCTCGAATACGGCGCGTATGGCGGCCTCCTCGCGCTCGTGCTCGGCGTGCTGATGCTGCCGGCGATGGGGATCGCCCGCCGCGGTGCACGCCGCTTCATCGGACCGGTCCTCGCGATCGTGCTCGGCGCGCTTGCCTGGGGCGTGCCGTACATGCTGCTGAAGAAGGCCGAATCGGTGCCGCCGATTCACGACATCACGACCGATACGAGAAACCCGCCGCAGTTCCTGCCGGATGTGCTCGCCCTGCGGGCTGCCGCACATGCGACGAATTCCACGGTCTATGGCGGTCCGAAGCTCGCCGCCCTGCAGAAGAAGGCATACCCCGATATCCGCCCCATGTTCTTCGACTTGCCCCCCGGCAAGGTGTTTGCCGGCGCTTTGCAGGCGGTCAAGGCCCTGGGCTGGACGCTCGACTCGGCCCATCCGGGCATGGGTATCATCGAGGCGAGCAGCACCACATTCTGGTTTGGATTTACGGATGACGTGGTGATCCGGATCGAGCCGCAGCCCGACGGCAGCCGGCTCGACATCAGGTCAGAATCGCGCATCGGGACAAGCGATCTCGGCCGCAATGCCGCGCGTATCCTGCACTTCCGCAGCATGCTTTACCGCAAGCTCGGGCTGCCCGCGCCGGGTGAGTGAGCGGCAGGAGCCCGTCACGGACCGCTTCCACAAACGACCGGCCCGGCCCTGCCCTCGGCGCCGGCCCGGGCGAGGGCAGCGGCGGGCGATGTCCCGAGAAGCCCGGCTCGCCCCCGTTTCACAGCGCCGGCGGAGCAATGACATGCGACCTGCAATGAGGCTTAAGCGGACGGCCGCGGGGGTGACCCATGCGGATGGATGATCTTAAGGTCTGGCTGCACCGAGTGCTGCTCGCCGCTTCGGCGGCGGCCATCGCCGCAGCGAGCCTTCCGGTGGCGGCACAGGAGGGCGCGTACACGCCTCCCGCGCAGGCAAGGGATCTGGCCATCGGCGTCTGCGCCACCTGCCACGGGGTCGACGGCAACAGCAAAAATCCGATGTTCCCGCGGCTTGCCGGCCAGCATGCCTGGTACCTCGAGCAGCAGTTGAAGGAGTTCCGCGACCACACCCGCGGCGACCCCTACGCGGTGGCCTACATGTGGGGCATGGCGAGCGGCCTCTCGAACGCGACCATCGTCGCCCTGGCGAAATACTTCTCGCACCAGAAGACCGGTCCCGGCAAGCCGCATCCGCCGGCCCTGGTAGCCAAAGGGAACGAGATCTTCCATCACGGCATCGCCTCGCAGGGCGTGCCGGCGTGCGCCGCCTGCCACGGCCCGCAGGCGCTCGGCAGCAAGTTCTACCCGCGCCTCGCCGGCCAGCACGCCGAGTACATCATGAAGCAGCTCGCTTCCTTCCGCAGCAACATGCGCAAGGTCGCGATCATGCACGGCGTTGCGCAGACGCTGCACAAGCCGGAAATGCAGGCCGTCGCCGATTACCTGGCCTCACTCCCCTAGGCTGCATCATTCACGAGCTCTCCCCCCGTGCGCCGGTGGGGCCTCGCTTGCCCGGACCTGTCGCAGCCGGGCCTGCGAGCGCCCGGCGCGCGCAGCGGGCCTGAAATTGCTCAAGGAGCGGCCGCTGGCCCGGGGAGATTTTCCGCTTCGCCTGCGCAAGGGGAAGCCATGCCGCCCGGTCCACCTCCGGGAATTCCTGCCGTTGACCGGACTTCGGCGGCCATTCCATGGGGAACAGGTTGCTCTTTAAGGCCGCGACGTCGAACTCGCCTCTCACCGCCCAGGCGTGCACGGTCTTCCCGCTCGGCTGACGTACCGGGCTCAGCGCCACGAACCCACCGTCCGGGGCCGCGGCGCCGGTCTCCTCCTTGAACTCCCGTCTGGCCGCCTCAAGAGGATCCTCGCCGTCCTCGATCTCCCCCTTGGGAATCGACCAGGCGCCCGCGTCCTTTTTCGCCCAGAATGGACCGCCCGGGTGCACGAGGAGGACTTGCGGATCGCCCGCGACCTCCCGAAAGAGGAGCAGACCGGCACTGCGCTTCTTTGGCACGATTCCTCCTGCGTGGGCCGGCTCGCCTGTGGATGAGGGACAATCTACTGCGGACCGCGCGCGAGATCGGCCGGGCGGCTCGCACGCCACCACGCGACATAGAGCACCGGCGCGAGCCACAATGTCATGCCCGTTCCAATGACGAGTCCGCCCATGACCGCGATCGCCAGGGGACGCAGCAGGTCGGTGCCGCGTCCGATGCCGACCGCGAGCGGCAGAAACCCGAGCACGTCCGCGAGCATCGTCATGAGAATCGGCCGCAGCCGCTGGTGAGCCGCCAGCGCCACGCTCGCGGGCCGGGGGGCGGCGCGATCGAGCTGATGCGCGCGCGAGAAAATGAGGATCACATTGTTCACCGCGATGGCGAACACCAGCAGCATGCCGAGAAACGCCGTGCTGTCAAGATCGGTGCCGGTGGCGAGCAACGCCACGAAGGTTCCGCCCGCCGTGAGCGCGATGGAGGCGATGGCGACGATCGCCGCCTTCTGGCTGCCGAACTGATAGCCGAGCAGCACCAACAGGATGAGCAGCGCCGCCCCGAGAATGACCAGCATCTGGCTGAAGCTCTTCTGCTGCTCGCGGTAGTAGCCACCGATCTGGCTGGTGACCCCGGCCGGCAGGCCGGCCTTTGCGATCAACCGATAGGCGCGCCGCGCGGCGATCGACAGGCCCTCGCCCGGCACGGGACTCAGCTTGATGGTGGAGTAAGGCACCAGGTTCTGATGCGTGATGTACGGCACCACGCCCTGCAGGCGCAGCCGCGCCACCTGCGACAGCGGTGCGAACCGGCCGTACGCCAGGCGTATGCGCGTGTCGGCGTAATTCACCGGGGTACGGTCCCCGGAGTCCTCCTCCTGCACGCGGATGGGCACGATCTGCTCGCCCCGCAGGAGGAATCCCGCCCGCCGGCCCCAGTGGCGCGTCAGCAGCTGATCGGCAAGGGCCGCGGGAGTGAGCCCCTCGAGGGCGGCCAGGCTGTTCGGCGTGACCTGCACCTCCGGCCCCGCCGACGGAGACTTGAACACCACGGACTGGAAATCATGGCTGGCGAGCAGCGCGCCGAGCAGGCGCTGGCCGGCATCATGCAACACGATCGAGCTGGCCCCGAACAGCTCGATGACCAGCGGCGCGTGCGAGCCGGACAGGTTCCCCAGGCGATTGATCATCACCTGCTGGGTCTCCAGCGTGGTGAGGTCCGGAACCGCCGCGCGAAAGCGATGGCGCAGCCGGCGCATCACCTGACGGGCGCTTTCGCTGCGGTGCCGCTTCAGCAGGATCGTGATGCCGCCCTTGTTCGGCGTGGCGTAGGGGTTGCCGAGCCCGCGGCCGACCACCAGCGAGGCGCGCTTCACGCTCGGGTCGCGCAGCGCGATGCGCATCAGATCCCGCCCGACCCGCGAGGTCTCGCGCACCCCCGTGCCGACCGGCGTGCGGAACGGCACGACAAAAATTCCTTCATCCCAGTGGGGCAGAAAAGCCGTCGGCAGCCGCCAGGCGCCCATGCCCGCAACGGCGAGCAGCACCAGCGCGACGGGCGCCGCAAGCCAGGGCGTGCGCATGCCGCGCAGCAGCGCCCGCCCGTAGGCGCGGCGCACCCAGCGCTCGCCGGGGAGCCTGTGCACAGGGCGCTCCCGCTGCGCGACCCACAGTGCGAATGCGGGCGTGATCACGAGCGCGATCAGCTGCGAGGCGACCAGCGCGATCACCACCGCGGCGGCCATGCCGCGGAACAGCAGGCCGATGGTCCCGGAGAGAAAGATCAGCGGGACGAAAATGACGCAGGAAGTGAGCGTCGCCAGGGTCATCATCGGCAGGATGTCTGCGACCCTCTGCAGAGCCGCCTCGCGTCGCTGGGCAATGCCGCCCTCGAGGCCGTGCACTCCGCGCTCGACGATCACGATGGCGTGATCGATCAGCGCGCCAATGGCTGCGGTGATGCCCCCGAGGGTCATGATGTTGATTCCCATGCCCAGCATGTCGAGCACGATCATGGTCGCGGCGACCGCCAGCGGCACCACGACCAGCGTGGCCACGGCGCCGTCGGCGCGGCCGAGAAACAAGTACACGATGAGAAATGCGATCAGGCTGCCAAGGCCGAGGGCGATCCAAACATCGCGCAGGCTGGCGCGAATGAGGCGGCTGAGGTCGTAGATGCGGACCAGGTGCACGTGCGGCGGCAGGCGGGCCGCCAGAGCGCGCGTCACGGCGCGTACGCGCGCCGCCACCGCCACTTCGTTCGCACCCTGCTGCGCGGAGACATCGAGAATAAGAGCATGGCGGTAACCGGGCACCGCGGCCGCGCGTATAAGCGGCGGCGGACCGGTGTGCACCGAGCCGAGCGCGCCAAGGGGCAGCATGGCGCGCGTGCCGCCGGAGGTCCTCGCCCCGAGCGGCAGCCGCAGGCGGGCCAGCGCGGCGGCGTCGGCCGGGCGGGGCGTCGTCACCACGATGAACTGCTGATGAAATGCATACAGCATTCCGGAGAAGAACGGCCCCTGGTAGGCGCGCAGCGCCGCGACGACTGCGGCAGCGCTCAGGTGATATTCGGCGAGCCGGCGGGGGCTGAGGTCGATGTGCACCTCCGGCCAGCCGCGGCCGGTGTCCTGAACGCGGTATACGCCCCGCACAGACAGGATGGACGGACGCAGCGTGAACGCAAAGACCGGCTTCATTGTCGAGCTATGCACGGTGTTGGAGACCAGGGCGTACTGGGCGAGCGGATAGATGTTCGGTGTCATCAGCCGCACGCTCATGGTCGCGCCGGGCGGCAGCGGAATGTGCGCGAGGCGCGCCTGCAGCATCAGATACGCGGTCTCCGGATCGGTCTTCGGGCTGAAATAGACGTGCAGCTTGGTCAGGCCGTTGCCGGTCTGCGAGCGTACCAGGGTGACCCCGGGCTCGCCCTTGGCGGCCTGCTCCATCGGCTCGGTGACCGCGAGCAGCATGAACCTCACGGGCAAGTCGTTGGTGTGCACGATGACCGAGACTTTGGGGAAATCCACCGGCGGGAAGATGCTCTGCGGCAGGCGCTCGAACGCGAGCCAGCCGGTGAGCAACAGCACGCCGGCGAGCAGCGCCACGGTGTAGCGATTCTCCCATTGGAATCGCAGGTAGCGGCGGATCATGGCGTCACGGCGAGCTGCGTTCCCTCATCGAGGCGGCCGGCGCCGTGCACGACCACCGGCTCACCGCTGCGCAGCGCGCCTTTGACCCAGGCACGCTGCCCGCGCGTGCCGAGCACGGTGACCGGCACCCGCCGCGCGCGCCCGGCTCGATCGCAAAACACCATCGCGTCCGCGCCCTGCATGACCACCGCCGCCAGCGGCACCGCAAAGGCGGGGACGGGGCGCTCGAGGAAACGCAGGTGTACCCACTCGCCCGGCAGGAGCGGGGCGCGTGGCGGCGGCGTCACGTACACGGCGACCAGGCCGGATTGCCGTGCGCTATGGCCAACGCTGCGCAGTCGCCCCGTGCCCGACCAGCCCGCAAAGCGGATCCGCACGGACTGCGTCCGGGTCAGACGCATCGCGCTCATCGGCGACACCAAGGCTTCGATCCAGGGCGTACCGCGTCCATCGAGCGTCACGATGGGCGTACCGGCACTCACGACCGCGCCGGAGGGCACCTGGTAGGTGAGGATGCCGGCGAACGGCGCGCGGATCGCCTGGTTGGCCAGCTGCCCCTGAAGCGCCAGGGCCTGGGCCTGCATCTGCTTCTCTGTCGCGCGGCTGCCCTGCAATACCTCGAGTGAGACTACGCCGTCGCGATACAGCGTGCGATTGCGCTGCACGTTGAGTTGTGCGAGGCGCAGCTGCGTGCGCGCCGCCTGCAGGCTCGCCTGCAAGCCGGGCGGGGTGATGCGCGCGAGCAGCGCCCCGGCGGGCACCTCGCCCGCGGGGCGTCCGGGCTCCCAGACCCGGCCGGTCAAGGGAGCGCTCAGGGTGACGTGGTTGACGCTGCGCACCCGGGCGATGGCGCGCACGACGGGGCGCCACGGCGAGCGCTGCACCGGCGCAGTCCGCACCGGCACGGCCGCCCGGGCGGGGCCCGCTAGCGCAAGGAGCAGCGCAGTGAGCGCGACACCGGACGCGCCGTTGAATCGGCGCGCGCACATACACTTGCCGTTCATGTGGACGATCGCTCCCCCGGATATGCGCCCGCATCGAGGCGCAGCTGGGTATGCGCCATGCGCAGCATGACCAGGGTGCTCGCCACCCGCAGGCGCGCCTGCAACCAGCCGTTTTCCGCCTCCGCGAGATCCAAAGCGTTGAGCGTCCCGGCCTTGTAGCCGTCGCGCGTCATGTCATACACCGAACGCGCGTCCCGCAGCTGTTTGGCCGCCTGCCGGTACGCCCGTGCGGCCGCCTGGGCACTGCCGTAATCGCGCGCGATGGTCGTACGGATCTGCAGCAGCACGGAGCGTCGAGCCGCGCGCAGCGCCGCAACACGCTCATCGGCATCTGCAACGCGATCGCGATGCGCGCCGAAATCAAATATGGGCAGGCGGGCGCTGAGGAAGACCTGCCAGCCGAGCTCGTGCCAGGCAGGCACCGTCGGCGCATCGACGCCATAGCTCACATTTGCCGTGATGGTCGGGAGGCGCGTTGCGCGCACGCTGTCCGCCTGGGCATGCCCGACGGCGATCTGCCGTGCCGCAATGCGCAGCAGCGGCTGCGACCGCCGCGCCTGTTCGATCCACAACGGCTCCTTCGGCAGAGGGCTCGCCAGCGGATGCAACGCCGGCATGACGATGGGGGCGGACGGGTCGCGGGCGAGCAGCAGGTTGAGAGTGCGCTGCGCGGCGCGACGCAGTGCCAGCGCCTGCTGCAGCCCGCTTTGCGCGTTGTGCCGCAGGAGCCGCGTCTGCGCGAGATCGAGGACCGCGGCGGCCCCGACGGAGTATTCCTGCCGCGTGCCGCGATAGAGGATGTCGACCGATCGCAGCGTGCTCCTCCAGATGCGTACGCGGGCCCGCAGCAATGCAAGCTGATACCAGGCGTCGGCGACCTGCGCGGCCACACTCAAGCGGGCCTGCGCCCGCTCGCTGCGGGCGAGCGCCGCCTGGTCCCGCGCGAGGCGCGCGAGCGCACGCAGTTGCGGTGAATACAGCGGCAGCGCCAGGTTGAGCAGACCGATCGTCTCCCGAGGACCATTGGCGCTTACGTAAAGCGGCTGGCCGTTGCGCGTGGCCGTCCAGACACGGCCGGCGATCAAGGACAGATGCGGCAACAAGGTCGCGCGGCCGGCGCGTGCGCCGTACCGCCCCGCCCGGCGCAGATCCTGCGCCTGCTGCACCTGCGGCGCCACGCGCAGCGCCGTGGCGATCGCGGCCGCGAGCGGCAGAGCCGCCCCGCCCCCGTTGGCGGCCTTTGCCGCCCTCGGCACGGCGCACATCGGCAGCGTGCACAGCAGCCCGTAAAGGACCAGCCGGCCCGGCGGCACGTACCGGCGCAGCCCGGCACCGCCGCGCCCGGTCCTCTCAGGAGTCGTCACGATCCCATGGGCCCTCTTTACGACCACCGTCGTATCGAGCTAGGTTAAGACCCCCATGGCGCGATTGCAAGGACGCGCGCCCCGGCGAGCTGCGCGGGGTCGCAGCTCATGAATGACGCGCGCTAGCGCGGCAGGGTCGCCAGCGCCAGGGCGAGGCCCGCGGCGCCCGTGGCAATCAGCGCGAGCGCCGGCTTCAGACAGGCGCGCACCCCGCCGAAGGCGAGCGCGTAGAGTGCATTCATCACGTTGTTGGATGCGGCCGCGATCAGGATCGCCGCCCCGATGCCGGCGACCGGCATCCCGGCGACGCTGCCCTGCGCCAGGCTGAGGACGAACGGATTGATGTCCGAGACGCCCGCGATGCCGCCCAGAGCGTACACGCCCGGGTTGCCGAATCGGCTGCGGACCCAGCTCGAGGCGAGCGCCACGACCACAAAAAGCACCGCAAAGGTCACGGCCGACGGAAGTTGCAGCGGATTCATCACCGGCAGCTTCCCCGCGGCGACCGGCGACACCTTATCGCGGCGCAGCCACAGCCAGCCGGCGAGCGCGCCGGCGAGCGCCGACAACGCGACCACCCTCGGCAACAGCAGCCATGCCACCGGCCGATTGAACAGCGCGATGACCAGATCGATGCGCAGATACATGACCGCCGTGGCGAGCACGATGCCCGCCGTCACCTCCGGCCGCGCCCCTCCGGAGCTCCTCTGCTCGCGCGCAAGCGCGACCGTGGTCGCCGTCGAGGAGTACGCGCCGCCCAGAATCGAGGGCACCAGGGCGCCCCTGTGCGGCAGGTATCGCTGCAGCAGATAGCTCAGGTACGAAAGCGTCGACACCGCCACCAACGCCAGCCAGACCTCAAACGGCGTAATGGGCGTCCAGGAGACGATCGGCCGATCCGGCACCAACGGCAGCACGATCCCCGCCAGGATCAGGAACTTGCCGAGCGTATAAATCTCCTCCCGAGCCACCTGCTGCGCGACCCGATGCAGCGTCTCACGGCTCTCGAGGAACAGCACCGCCGCCACGGTGGCGAGCACGATGAGCCACGGCGGCTGGGTGAGGGCCACCGGCCCGAAGACATAGGCGAGCACATTCGCCG
>JAJZVF010000092.1 GCA_021845825.1 Pseudomonadota bacterium
CGCGCAGCCTGCGGCCGCAGGCGGTGGTCATTACCTGCGGCGCCGATGGCCTCGCCGGGGACCCGCTGTGCGGGCTCGAGCTGAGCAACGGGGCGCTGTGGGAAGCCGTGCAGGCGCTGGCGGCACTGGCACCGGCTGTCGTTGTATTGGGCGGCGGGGGCTACAATCCCTGGACGGTGGCTCGCTGTTGGACCGGCCTGTGGGGGAAGCTGAGCGGGCGGCACATACCGCGGCAGCTGCCGCTCCGGGCGCAGCGCATCCTGCAGGGGCTGTGCTGCGATTTGATCGACGAGGAGGCGATCGATCCGCGGTGGATGCGCACGCTCGCCGATCCTCCCCGGGAGGGGCCCATCCGGGCGGCGGTGGCGGCGCTGGTGCCGCGGCAGCGGCGGAGTGCGACGCGTTGAGCGGTAAGAGCTGGCTTGAGAGACTGGCGGCGATCGAGGAGCTCGAGGGGGCGGCGCTCGATGCCGCGCTCATCGCGCAGCTGGAGCTTTGCGCGGCAGCGGTCGCGGCGAGACCGGTGTGCTTTGCGACGCCGACGTTCAAGGATTATGCCAGCACGGAGCTGCGCGGCTGCTCGCGCAACAGTTTCCCGGCGTTCTCGATCACCGGCGGGGCATGCGGACTCAACTGCGAGCATTGCCGGGCGAAGATCCTCGAGCCCATGCTGCCTGCCACCTCTCCCGAGATGCTCGAGCGCACAGTGCGCGAGCTGATCGCCCGCCAGGGCTTGCAGGGGTTTCTTCTCTCCGGCGGCTCCAACCGGCGCAATGAGATCCGCTACGAGCGCTTCTACCCGGTGATCGAGCGTTTGAAGCGCGATCATCCGCGCCTGCGCATCGCGATCCACACGGCGCTCACCGACCCGGCGGGCGCGCGGGCGATGGAGGCGGCCGGCATCGACACGGCGATGATGGATGTCATCGGTGCGCAGGCGACCATTCGCGAGGTATACCACCTCGAGCGGCCCGTGGCCGACTTCGAGGCCACCCTCGCGGCGCTGTGCGCCACGTCCATGCAGATCACCCCGCACATCGTGATAGGGCTGCATTACGGCAAGGTGCTGGGGGAGTCAGCGGCGCTGCAGATCGTGAGCCGCCACCCGGTGAGCGCACTGGTGCTGGTGGTGGTCATGCCGTTTTACGCCGTGCCCGGAACGTTCGCCGTTCCTGATACGGCCGAGGTCGGCCGGCTGTTTGCCGAGGCGCGCGCCGTGCTTCCCGAGCGACGCGTGCTGCTCGGCTGCGCCCGCCCGCCCGGGATGCACAAGCGTGTCACCGACGCCTATGCGGTGCTTGCCGGGCTCGATGGGATCGCGTTCCCGGCTGACGGCACGCTGGCGGTCGCCGCGGCGATCGGCCGGCCCTGCGAGCAGCAGCATGCCTGTTGCTCGATCAAGCTGGGCACAAACGGGCCGCCCGGCGCGCGCTCCTGCGCGCAGGCGCACACGGGCCCGGCGGGAGTTTGCGCATGAGTTGCCTCACCACACCCCCTGCGGCCGCAGCGCACGACGCCTCGGCTGGGGACTTCAATGCGTTCGAGACCATGCAGCCGCGCGCGCCCGCCCGCACGCCCCCCGAGCGGCGCAACGGCGCGCGTGTCAAATCGGCGGATCTGCCCCCGAGCGGCGTCTATCTGCCGAACAACAACCTGCTGGCTCCCCATATGCGCTCGCCGGAGTATGTGCAGATCTCCACCGCGGCGGCGATGACTCTCGGACTGATGCCGGGGCGCATGCACCGCTGCGCATGCACGCGCTGTCTCAATCTGCTGCTCACCTATCCGGAGGGCTGCCGGGCCAACTGTGCCTACTGCGGGCTGGCGCGCCACCGCGAGGCCGATCGGGACTACGCCGACCGCAACTTCATCCGAGTCGACTGGCCGGCCGTTCCGGTGGAGCGGATGGTGGAGATTGTCGCGCGCGACGGTGCCGCCAGCGCCTTTCACCGCATGTGCATCTCGATGATCACCCATCCGCGCTCCGATGCCGACACGGTCGCCGTGCTGCGTGCCTGGACGCGGCGCATCGACCCGGCGGCCGTGCCGGTGTCGATCCTGTCGAACCCGACCACGATGAGCCGCGATGACGTGCTGAGGCTGAAGGACCTGGGCGCGGACATCTTCACCGTCGCGCTCGATGCGGCGACCCCGGCGATCTTCGAGCGCACGCGCGGCAAGGGCGTGCAGTCCCCGCACAGGTGGAGCAAGTATTGGGAAATCCTGCAGGCGGCGCGCGCGATCTTCGGACCGCAGAAGTTCGGCGCGCACATCATCATCGGCATGGGCGAGACCGAGCACGAGGCGCTGACGCTCGTGCAGCAGCTGGTGGACCTCGGCGGGCACAGCCACCTCTTCTGCTTCTTTCCCGAGAGGGGCTCGCTCATGGATCACCTGCCGGCCACCCCGCGCGATCAGTGGCGACGGGTCCAACTCGCACGCTACCTGATGGACTATGCCGCGGTGAGGCTCGAGCACATGCGCTTCGATGAGCACGGGCGCGTTGTGGATTTCGGCCTGCCCAAGGCCGAGCTCGATGACATCATCGATGACGGCGTGGCCTTCCGCACATCGGGCTGTCCGGGGAAATTTCGCGACGACATTTCCGCTTGCGACCGGCCGTATGGGGACTCCCCGCCGAGCGATATCGCGAGCTTCCCGTTCGCGCCCAACCGCGCGGACCTGCGCCGCATCCGCCGGCAGCTGCGCGTACCGGTTGTCCGGGAGGACGCTTGAGCCGTCCCTTCCGGGTGTTCGATGCGGGCCTTCAGGATGGTCGGCTCAACATCGCCCTTGACCAGGCCATGCTCGAGCTGCACCAGTCAGGCCGGATCGGCGATGCGCTGCGCTTCATCCATTTTCGCCCGAGCGCGCTCATCGGCCGCCACCAGTCCCTCAGCGCCGAGCTCGATCTTAAGTACTGCGCCGAGCACGGCATTCAGCCCGGCCGGCGCATCACCGGCGGCGGGGCCATCTACCTCGATCCGGGCCAGCTCGGCTGGGCGCTCGTGTTTGACCGCAGGATGCTCGCCGGCGCCTCCCTCGCCGAGGTGGCCGGGAGGGTGTGCACGGCGGCGGCGCACGGGCTCAGCCGTCTCGGGATCGAGGTCTGCTTCCGGCCGCGCAATGACCTCGAGGTCGAGGGTCGCAAGATCGGCGGCACGGGCGGGTTCTTCGACGGCGATACGCTGCTTTACCAGGGGACGGTGCTCATCGAGCTCGACAGCGAGGCGATGCTCGGTGCGCTGCGGGTGCCGCGTGCCAAGATCGCGCGCCACGGTCTCGATAGCGCCGCCCAGCGGGTCGTCAGCCTGCGCGAGCTGCTCGGCGCGAGGGCCCCGGCTCCCGCACAGGTCGAGCAGGCGTTGCTCAGCGGCTTTCAGGAACTGCTCGGGATCAGGTTCCAGCCGGCGGATGCAGCCGATGGCGAGGCGCTGCTCGAGCGGGGCCGGGCGCTGCATGCGGCGCAGATCGGGCGGCAGCAATTCGTGGCCGAGATCGATGGGCCGCCGGCCGGCGGGCAGGTATCGGTTGGAATCTGCACGGGCGCCGGCGGAACCATCACCACCTATCTGCGGCGCGAAGGCCCCGCCGGGCGGCGTATCGGCCAGGTGCTGATCACCGGGGACTTCTTCGTGGCGCCGCCTCGGCTGGTGTTTGACCTGGAGAGCCGGCTGCGCGGGATCGATGTCGAGGCCCTCGGCGAGACCATCGAGCAGTTCTTTCTCGAGCATCCCGCGGGTACCCTGTCGGTCGGCGCGGGCGAGTTCCGCCGCTCGATCGAGGCGGCGCTGCGCGCGGCGCCGACGGCCGTCGCGTACTGACAGCCCGTGCCGGACCTCCTCAAGACTCTGGCGGTCATTCAGCATACCTCCGCGGAATACCTCGGGCTCATCGAGGACCACCTGGAGGGAAGGCGGATCCGCTTTCGCTACTTCCGGCCCTTCACCGCCGGGGGGCGCCTGCCCCGGCAGGGCGAAATCGGCGACGGACTGGTGCTGCTCGGCGGCGGCCCCTGGGGGGTCGCCGAGGGGGCAAGCCGCCTGCCTTGGCTCGAAGGGGAGATCGAGCTTGCCGCGCACGCGCTCGCGGCCCCGACACCGTTGCTCGGCTTCGGCCTCGGCGCGCAGATCCTGGCGCTCGCCGGCGGCGGCGGAGCCGCGCCCGCGCCTCTCGGGCTCGAGGTCGGCACGGCCAGGCGCACGGCCGAGGATGCCCTGGGGGGGCTGTTGCCGGCGACCTATCCTCTGGTGCGCTACGGGCGTGACGAGGTCGCGCTGCCCGGCAGCGCGCGCGTGCTGGCGCGGGATGAGCGCGGCGGCTGGGCGCTTTTTCAGCTCGGCGCGCGCGCGTACGGCTTCGCCGGCCATCCGGGGGTAAAGTCGGCGATCATCGAGGATCTGATCATGGAGTTCGCCGAAGCGCCGCCGCACCCGGCATCCGCACTGGCGCAGCTGCGCTCGGAGCAGGCGCAGATCGCGGCGGCGCTCGTGCCCATCATGGCGGGTCTCACGCGCGTGCTCGGACTGATGCCGCAGGGGCCTCGATAGCGCTTGACGATTGTCATCGAATAATATATTAGTGATATCTAATAGGGGGCGGGCTCGAACGGCACACAACACGCCGCTGTTCAATGAGCGAGAGCACATGGCATCGAAGCTGATCATCGTGATGGCCAACACGGACCCGCGCAACGGCGAGGAGCTCGGTGCGCCGATCTTCCAGGCCACCGTCGCGGCGGCCATGGATTTCGAGGTGGAAGTCGTATGCACGGCAACCGCCGGGCGGCTGCTCATGAAGGGGGTCGCCGAGCGTTTGTTCGTCAAGGCCGGCTCGCCGAAATCGGTGCTTGATTTCATCAAGGACGCCCATGAGGCGGGCGTGAAGTTCTGGTGCTGCTCGCCCAATCTCGACCTCTTCGACATGCGACAGGAGGACCTGATTCCCGAGTGCAGCGGAGTGGTCGGCGGCGCCTACCTGATCGAGCGAGTCATGGACGAGGAATACAGAGTGCTCACGTACTGACCGCGAGCGGGGGATTCCGGCGATGACGCTAGAGCATACGACGAGAGTCCAGGAGCACATCGGCGACCCGGTATCGGCCGGGGCGCCCGTGGAGCGCGCGAAGCTCGAGCAGATCTTCCAGGACATACAGTCGGACCTGCGCTTCGATCACATGCTGAATGGGTGCCTCAACTGCGGCATCTGTACGGCGACCTGCCCGTCCGCGCAGTACTACGACTACAGCCCGCGCGAGATCGTGCAGCTGCTGTGGACGGAGAACCTGGAAGGCATCTACGACGCCATGCAGGAGAAGATCTGGGCCTGCGCACAGTGCTACACCTGCGCCGCGCGCTGCCCGTTCGGCAACTCCCCGGGCGGACTGGTGATGCTGATGCGGGAAGCGGCCATCAAGCACGGCATGGAATCGGCGAAGAACGTGCTGCGGCCGTTCAGCCGGGTGATGCTCAAGCTCATCTCGACCGGCAATCAGCTCTCCCCCGACATGATCAGCAAGGATGCCTTCCCCGACTGGGGCCCCAACATTTCCAAGGTGAGCGCGCCGCTCGAGACGCTGCGCAAGGCCATACCGGTGCCGACCCTGCACACCACCAAGACCGCCTGGGAAGTCAATCTCAAGACCTCGGTGGAGTTGTACACCATTTGGGAAGAGACCGGGG
Organism: Pseudomonadota bacterium; assembly: GCA_021845825.1. Classification (GTDB taxonomy): domain Bacteria; phylum Pseudomonadota; class Gammaproteobacteria; order Steroidobacterales; family Steroidobacteraceae; genus 13-2-20CM-66-19. Next base: position 5,682 of record JAJZVF010000092.1, read on the forward strand.
TGATCAACAGCCTGAAGGCAATCGACCCGAACCTCTTCGACGTGATCCGGGACATCATGGACGACAAGCGCGACGAGTTATCGGAGTGGCAGGAGGAGCAGGCGCAGGATTGATCGACCCGGAGCAATCCCTGCGGATGCGCCCGCCCCTGTCATTCCGTCTTATCGGAGGTGTCAGTCATGAAGTCAGATGAAACCATGCCGGCCGAGCGGTTCACCGGCCACGGATCGGAGTGGCAGAATTCCCGGCTCGCCCCGCAGGACGCCCAGGTCGCGACGGCCTGGGTCGAGCAGGTCATCAACCGCCGCTCGATGCTCACCGGCAAGGACCGCGTCGCCGACGTCCGCGACGCCATGTGGCAGCTCGAGAAGGACGGTGAGATCGTCGTGCACCGCATCAGCGAGGAGCACAAGCCGGTGGTGGTGCGCACGCTCTACGGCTGGCAGAAGAAGATCCCGACGGTGCGGCTGTGGCATCACAAGTCCTGCGGCCAGTGCGGCAACATTCCCGGTTACCCGGCCTCGCTCCTGTGGCTGATGAACCGCCTCGGCGTCGAGTATCTCGATGAGACCGATCAGACCTCGTGCACGGCCTGGAACTATCACGGCTCGGGCATAGGTAACATCGAGAGTCTGGCCGCCGTGTTCCTGCGCAACTTCCACCAGGCCTATGTCGCCGCCCGGGCCCAGGGGCTGCCCGACGGCTACTACTATCCGCTCGTGCATTGCGGCACCTCGTTCGGAAATTACAAGGAAGTGCGCGGCTACCTGCTGCAGTCGGCGAAGCTGCGCGAGCGGGTGCGGCAGATTCTCGCCAAGCTCGGGCGATTGGTCGACGGGAAGCTGCTGATCCCGGAGGAGATCGTGCACTACTCGGAGTGGCTGCACGTCATGCGCGATGAGGTGAAGAAGCTGCAGACGGTCGATTGCAGCCGGATCCGGGCCACCATCCACCCGGCCTGCCATGTGTACAAAATGGTGCCGGAGGATGTCATTTACGATGACAAGGTGCTCGACGGCAATCGCGTCGCCGTCTCGACAGGCCTCATGCAGACGCTCGGCGCGCAGGTCATCGATTATCAGACCTGGTACGACTGCTGCGGCTTCGGCTTCCGCCACATCATCTCCGAGCGCGAGTTCACCCGCTCGTTCGCCATCGATCGCAAGATCCGGGTGGCGGTGGAGCAGGCGCACGCGGATGTGATGATCGGGCATGACACCGGTTGCATCACCACGCTCGACAAGAATCAGTGGATCAGCAAGGCCGACGGCCGCCCGGTGAGCCTGCCGGTGCTCGCGGACTGCCAGTTCGCGGCGCTCGTGTGCGGGGCGCATCCGTACAAGATCGTGCAGTCCCACTGGCACGCATCCCCGACCGAGGAGCTCATGGACAAGCTCGGCATCGACTGGCGGGCGCGCAAGGCGGAGTTCGAGGAGTATCTGCAGGAGGTCGCCGCGGGGCGGCCCGAGAACCTGTACGACCCGCGCAGGAAGATCACCTCCGGACCGGGCTTCACGCCCCGCGTCCAGCCGGCGGGGCAAGCCGGATGAGCAAACCTGTGCTGATCGTGGGCGGCGGGCCGGCCGGTCTGGCGGCGGCGCATGCATTGACGCAGGCCGGCGAGCGTGTGGTTCTGCTCGAGAAGACGAGCGGCCTCGGCGGTGCGCCCATCATCTCCGGCTATGCGAAGCTCGTGCCCTCCGGGGAGTGGGCGAGGGATGCGATCGGCGGGATGGTCCGCCGGGTGCGTGAGGAGCAGCTCGCGACCGTGCACCTCGGCACGACGGTCAAAGCCTTCGCAGGCACGCCGGGGAATTTCACCGCCGAGCTTTCGAACGGGGCCGCGGTCGAGGCGGGCGCCGCGATCCTCTGCACGGGGTTCACCCATTTCGACTCGCTCAACAAGCCCGAGTGGGGCTTCGGCACGTTCCCGGACGTCGTGACGACCGCCCAGGTCGAGCAGATGATCTCCTCGGGCAAAGGCGTGTATTGTCCTTCGAACGGGCGCAAGCCCCAGCGCGTGGCGATCCTGCTGTGTGTCGGATCGCGCGACCGGCAGATCGGCCGGCCCTGGTGCTCGAAGATCTGCTGCACGGTCTCGGCAAACATCGCCATGGAGATCCGCGAGCAGCTGCCCGAGTGCCACGTGTACATCTACTACATGGACATCCGCACCTTCGGTCTGTACGAGACCAAGTATTACTGGCGCAGCCAGGAGGAGTTCAAGATCAAGTACATCAAGGCGCGCATCGCCGAGGTCACCTCCGATGGCGAGAAGCTCATCGTCAAGGGCGAGGACACGCTGGTGAAGCGCCCGATCAGCATCCCCTTCGATCTGGTGGTGCATGCGATCGGCATGGACCCCAATGTGGATAACAAGCTCATCGCCGAGACCTTCGGCGTGGCCCTCGAGCCCCACGGCTATCTCGAGCGAGGCAACTCCTATGGCAACACCGCGGAGACTTCGCGCGCCGGGGTGTTCGTCGCCGGTGCCGCCACGGGTCCTGAGTCGATCGACGACTCGATCGCCCAGGGATATGCCGCGGCGATGCGCGCACTGGCGCTCGCCAGGCCCGTGCGCGTGAGCGCCTGAGGCGCGGGGGCCGCATGCGCCGATCACTCGCCCAATCCTCCGGCGGTGCGATCCGGCTGGAGCTGAGCGGCCCGGCGCTCTCGGGGAGCCTGCAGCGGCTGGTAGCAGGCTGCGAGGAGGCGGGCGGTGTCGAGCAGTACGTACGTGCGCTCGAGGTCAAGGGCGCGTTGTTTCGCGATCTGCTCGGTGAAGGCGGCGCGCGCGCCGCGACGCTCGAACCGGAGGCGCTGAGAACCCTGTGCGCGTTCATGCCGACGGTGCGCCGGCGGATCGGACCGTGGCTCGAGCGGCCGGCGTACGATGCGCTGAGAGAGGACATCCTCGGACTGCTCGCCGCGGCGCCCGGTGGCGCAATCGATGCGCGGCTTGGGGCTTTCGGCACACGCTTCTGCGGCGGGGAGCGGCCGAGGTGGGTGCGCGATCTCGGCGCCGAGCTCCTGCATCAGCTTGACCCGGAGCGCATTCCGCTCATGACGCGCTGGGTCTGGGATCGGGCGACCAACACCGGGGTGCTGCGCGAGATCTGGTTCGGCGCCGAGGGCGCGAGCATCGATGTGCCGGACAGCCAGGCGGCTTTCCTTGCCTTGCGCGAGGAGCTGAGCGGGTTCCTGGGGAGCCACGGTGTGTTCCGCGATGTCATTCACTACGTGGATCTGCTTTGCGCGCAGGTGTACGCCGAGTACATCTGTACACAGGGGGGAAGCTACCTGCGCGTGGACTTCAGCGCCGCCGACGACCCCTCGCCCTTTACCCGGCGGCTGCTCGGGCTGGACGGCATCAAGTGCGGCTCGCACGGGGCACGAGCCAGGAACATCGACGGCTGCCTCGGGGCGCATCCCGGTGCGGCGGCACGGCGGATGCTGGACTGAGCCACATGCCCATACACGAACAATCGCTCATTCGTCCGGAGAACCTGCGTACCCGCGAGAACCTCGTGCTCGACGGCGTCGATGTATCGGGTCACTGGAGCACGTTCATCGAAGCGCGCACGGTGACCGATTACAACGAGCGGCTGCAGGAGGAGATTGCCTCACTCCCCGGCGGGGAGCACATTCACCGCTGCTGGCAGTGCGGCTCCTGCACGAACGCTTGCACGGTGAATGCCGTCAACCCGGAGTTCAATCCGCGGTTCTGGATCTACCTGGTGCGGGTGGGCATGGAGGCGGAGCTGCTGCGCGACAAGGACATCATCTGGCAGTGCGTTTCGTGCAACAAGTGCACGTACGCCTGCCCTCGCGATGTCTTCCCGGAGGGGGTCATGAAGGCGCTCGGCCACTGGCTCGAGCTCAAGGGACATACGCCGAAGTCCCCCTCGATGGTATTCGACGAGGTGTTCACCGAGCAGGTCATGGAGCGCGGCCGCATCGAGGAGGGCAGGTTGATCGAGCAGTTCTTCAAGCGCACCGGCCAGGGGCTGAAGCAGGACTGGCTCATCGAGATGGCCCGGCGGCTCCTGCGGCACCTGCCGCTCGCGATGCTGACCAGGATGGGCCTGTCGCGGCTCAAAGCACCGCGCACGAGCGGTTGGGCGCGCTCGCGTGCCGTGCTGAAGGAGTACGTGCACGAGCAACATGCCAGGCAGCGCAGCGAGCTCGGGCTGGCGGAGCTGGTTGACACCGCACGCCGGGACGCCGCCGGCATCTCCCACGGTTAGGAAGAGCAGCCATGTCCGAGACGAAGGCCGAGAAATACCGCCGGGTAGCCTACTATCCGGGTTGTGCGCTCGAGGGAACGGGCCACGCCTATAACCGCTCGACCCGCCAGCTCGGCAAGGCCCTGGGCCTTGATCTGCGCGAGGTGCCCGATTGGAACTGCTGCGGAGCGATGGAAGCGAAGAACATCGATCCGAAGGTGCAGACCTACCTCTCGGCGCGGATTCTGTCGCTGACGGCGAACCGCATGGGCATGGACGTGGTGATGGCTCCCTGCAACGGCTGTTATCACAACCTGAAGAAGGCGGAATACGACCTGGCGCACGACGCCGACAGCGCCGAGGTGGTCGGGCGCCTCGCGCGCAAGGCGGGCGAGCCGGGCTACCGGCCCGGACAGGTCGAGACGCTGCATGCGCTCGAGTGGATCAAGCGCGCGATCGGCGAGGAGGAACTGCGGCGCAGAGTGCGCGGGGGATTGAAGGGCCTGAAAGTGGCCAATTACTACGGCTGCATGTACACGCGGCCGAGGCACATCTTCCCGGAGAAGGACCAGGGCCCGCACAGCGAATCGACCTCCAAACCGCATTTCATGGATGATCTGCTCGCGGCCGCGGGCGCCGACAACGTCGATTTTCCGCTCAAAACGGCCTGTTGCGGCGGGGCTCATACGCTCTCCGACAGCGACATCTCGACCCGTCTCGTGCTCAACATCCTGCAGGCGGCCGAGGCCGCCGGTGCCGAGGTGATCGCCACCGAATGCCCCACCTGCCACTCCGGACTCGAGATGCACCAGGTGCGCGCGGAAAAGAGGCTCGGCAAGCGCACCCATGTCAAGATCATTTATTTCACGCAGCTGCTCGGACTCGCTCTTGGTCTCTCGCCCCGTCAGGTCGGCCTGCACGAGAACGTGTCGGACGCCTTCAGTCTCCTCGCCTCAAAGGGAGTGACTTGAAAACCCTGGCACAGCTCGAGCAGTGCCTCGCGGAAGTGCTGCAGAGGGGCCCGGGAGCGGGCGATGCCCCGGGTCTGCTCGCGTTGGCCGAAGAGGTGCTCGAGCACTGGGTGAGCGCTCGCGGCGAGCGGCCCACCGGGGAGCGCCGCGAGGGCTTCCGGCTGCTCGCGCTGCAGCGCCAGGGAGCGCGCGAGGAGCCGAGTTTCAATGCCTGCCGGGAGAGTTGCCGCGAGCTCGTCTACCATTACAATCTGCTAATATTGCAGCCGGACGATCCCCGCTGCGCGGCGCGCGCGCAGATGATGGCGCTGCTGGCGAATCATCTGTACCTGTTTGTCGCCGGAAAACTTCAGGTGCAGG
>JAJZVF010000093.1 GCA_021845825.1 Pseudomonadota bacterium
CTGCTGTAGCATGTGGCCGGGATCGGCAATGCCGGCGCTGAAATTCGCGAAGCTCGAGTTCTCGAACCCGTCGGTCACCAGGAACAGCACCTTCTTTGCAGCGCCATCCTGCGCGATCACGGGCGCGACGGTTTTCAGCGCGAACAGGATGTCATTGGGCTGATTGGCGGCGCCCGAGGCCGACTGCAGCGCGCGCTCGGCCGCCGTATCGGCCATGTGCAACGCGTACTGTGCCTGGCCACGCATGCAGCTGTTGAAGCCGCCGAGAGAATTCACCGGCACGTTATCACGCTCGGCGGAGCTCATCGGGCTCTCGATGATGCCGGTGTACAGCACCCGCAGGTAATGCTTGTTCGTGATGCGCGAGAACTGCGCGATCACGAATTTCGTGGCCGGCCCGAGCGCATGATTGATGTTATCGAGCACGGATTTGCGCAATGCCGGGCTCAACCGCCCCGCCTGATCGATGAGCACGTACAGCAGATGCCTCGGCGGCGCGCTGGCAAAGCGGTAGCGGCTCGCCGCGTAACAGCTCGGAATCTGGTTGACCAAGGCAGCGTCCGCGGGCAGGGCCGCTGCCAGGAGCATAAGTGCCGCGGGTGCCGCGAGCCATGAAGTGCGCATGCCGGTCTCCTAGTCTTTGAACAGGTCTTCCGCCAGGGTCTGTACCCGCGTGTGCTCGTCCTTGATCTGATTGAAGAAATCGAGCAGCTTCATCTGCTCGGCGCTGCCGAGCCCGGCGGAGCGCTCGCGAAAGCGCGCCTTGCGCGCGGCGGCATCCCCGAGGGCATAGATCTCCTGCGCGGCGGCGCGTAGCTCCTCATCGGTCACATCGAGCGCCGCGCCGGCGGCCCGTGTGCTCCGTGCTGCCGACGCACTCGGCATCGCGCCTGTCGTGTCGGTCTGCTGGACGAGCCCCGAGAGATCCTCCTGGCGGAGCCCGAAAAGTGGGGTTCAGCGCCACCGGCTCAGCCGCCGCCGGCGCCGACCGCCGCGCTCCTGCCCGTCGGGTCGCAGCCGAGGACGATGGCAGAGCGATATTGGACAGTGCTCGCGGACGATGCTGGTCTCAGCGATTCCTTCCGCCAGCTCTGCGCGCAGAGCCTGCAGAGGCTGCGCGCGGCGCCGCAGACAGGGCCGTGAACGCGAGGGAGTCCACCCTCCTGCACGGCTGCGGCGCCTCTCAATGGGGCAGGTCGGTTTTACCGCCCGCCTCCCGTACCCACGGCGGCGCGGCGGCCCGATCGGCTGCGGCGCAATAGCCGGGGCGACGCGATTTCACCGCCGCAGAGCCGCCCGGGCGGGCCGCGAGCGTCTGGCGATGCGGCCGGGGGCGCGATGCCGAGGCACCCGGCGCCGATCGTGTACCAACCTCCACTGCCGCCGCGACCGTGCTGCATGCGCTGAGAGCGGTGCCGCGTGCATGGCCATAGCGACGCAGGAACGCCTCGCGCGAGATGATCAACCGGGTGCCGTTGCGGCGCAGCAGCCCCGCGCGCAGCGTAACGGGATTGGCCGCCAGAATGAGCAGCGCCACCAGAATGTTCTCCCCGAGCAGATGCAGCCGGCCCGGCCGCTCGGCCGCCGAGGGCACGACCGCCTCGAAGCCGAACCGGCGAAAGATGGTCGCGAGCTGCGCGACCTGCCGGTCCGTGCGCAGGCGCATCTGCACGCGCAATGCGGCCACGGCGCGGCAGTGAGCCGACTCGGTCAGGTGCTGCGCGAGCTCGCGCAGGGAGGCGTCCATCATGCGGGCGGTGCGCCGCCCCCAGGCGACGCTCGGCCCGCCCCGCCCCATGGGCGGGATGTGCTCGTTCCACAGGTGCAGCTCGAGCAACAGGTCCCCGGGCCGCACCGTGAATCCGTCGCAGAGCAGCACGGCCTCGCCGGCGCGCTTGAGCTCGGCGCGAAAGAGACAATCGGCACGCCTCGAGTACTCGTAGATCCCGAGTCGGCGGCACAGCCACCGGTCCAGCGCGAAGATCCACTCGCCCGGGAGCGAGCGCGGGGTGCGCTGCTGCGAAGGCCCGTGAGGCATGGCTGACTCCTTGCGAGGGGGCGGCCCCTTAGGAAGAGCGCAGCATAGACCCGGCCCCGCGCGACTGCACACCTCGTAGAATCCGCAATCCCCGCGGCACACATCGACACCAACACTGCCCCGCCAACGGCCACGCTGGCGCACCGGCGCTGTCAGGTGAGGGCCGCCGCGTCCGGCCCTCAGGCGGCGTCCCGGACCGCGCCCCGTGTCATCGCCCAATCGAGCAGCCGGCTCGCCATCCCGCCGCCGAAGCTGGCGCCGGTCACGGCCCCGAGGCGATACTCGGCCCCGCTCACGATGGCCTCGGCCGCAGCCAGGCCGCTGCGCACGGCCGGTCCGATGCCCTCGGCCATGTCGCGCGTGGCGAGCCCGGCGGCATCGCCCGCGATGAACGCGTTGCCTCGCCTGACGACCTCGACGCGCCCGCGCAGATAGTAGCTGTAGCCGGCCGGCTCGTAGTGCGCACCGCGGACGAGGTCGCGATCGAGTTTGGCCGTCAGCCGCGCCCAGTGCTCGTGGATCGAGCGGCCGCTCGCCTTGATGCGCTCGGCCATGCCGCCGATGCCGATATTGAGCCAGCCGTTCTGCTTCGGCACATACCAGGCATAGCCGGGCAAGCCGTGCTCGAAGAACCACAGGTGACAGTTTGGATCGCGCCAGTCGTATTCGAGCTCGTGCTCGAGTGTCACCGTCTGCAGCTCCGTGGCGCGCGGATTCAACTCCCGAAACAGCGTCCGATACACCGGACAGCGCGTGCCGCCCGCGCCGATGAGGAAGCGTGCGCGGAACTGATCGTCGAGCACGTACCCGCCCCCGTCCTCGCGGATGCTGCGCACGCTGTGCTGCAGCACCGGGGCGCCCGAGCGCTCGAGCAACCACGCATCGAACTCCAGGCGGCGGATGGAGTGCTGCACGCAGCGCACCGGCAGATGCAGTCCCTTGAAGTGCAGGTGCATGCGCTCGAAGGTCAGGAACCGATGCGGGTAGGCGGCGATGTCGATCTGAAGGTCGCGGACCACCTCCGGCGTGATCCAGCCGGCGCACAGCTTCAGGCGCGGGAACCGCGCCTGATCGAGCACCAGCACGTCGCGGCCGGCGCGGCGCAGCTTCCAGGCGGCACTTGCCCCGGCGGGCCCGCCGCCCACGATCAATACCTCGCAGCTGCGCATGGCGCGCTCAGGCGTACAGGTGCGCGCGCGTGCGCGGAACGTCGTTGTTCTCCGGCGGCGCGAACACCACCTGAAACAGCTGCAGCGTCCCGGTGGTGAAGCCGGCGATGGAGCCCGCCAGGTACATCCGCCACATGCGCACGAACTTCTCATCGAACATCTGCCGCACGCGCCCGCTCTGCGCCTCGAACCGCTCGAGCCAGTGGCGCAGGGTCTGCGCATAGTGCAGGCGCAGGTTCTCCACATCGAGGATGGAAAGATCCCAGGGCTCGAAGATGCTCATCATCTGGCCGAGCGCCGGCGGGCAGGCGCCCGGGAAGATGCGCTTCTCGATCCACGGCTGCAGGGGCGCGGGGGAGTTGCGGCCGATCGAGTGGATGAGGCCACGGCCGTTCGCCCCGAGGGAGCGGCGGATCACCCCGCCAAGGGAGCGGTAGTTGTCCACCCCGACGTGCTCGAGCATTCCGACCGAGACGAACGCGTCATAGCGGCCGTGGATGTTACGGTAATCATCGAGGACATATTCGACCTGCGAGGCGAGGCCCTCGCGGGCGGCGCGCTCGCGCGCGTAGGCCACCTGCTCGCGCGAGATGTTGAAAGCGCGCACCTTGACGCCGCAGTGGCGCGCCATGTGCAGCGCCAGCGTGCCCCAGCCGCAGCCGGCCTCGACCACGCTCTCCCCGGCCCGCAGGCGCAGCTTCCGGCACACGTGGTGCATCTTGGCGGCCTGCGCCGCATCGAGCGCCGTATCGGCCTCCGGATAGTAGGCACAGGTGTACGCCATGGTGGCGCCGAGCCACAGCGTGTAGAACTCGTTCCCGATGTCGTAGTGGTGATGGATGTTCTGCCGGGAGCCCGCCAGGGTGTTGAGGCGCGGCCGGTGCACTCGCTCGAGCAGCCGCCCGAGCGCCGGGGACTTGCCCCGAGCGGAGGCGTGATAGACCTCCTCGAGCAGGCGCACCAGATCGCCCTCGATCTCGAGCCGCCCCTCGCTGTAGGCGTCCGGGAAGCGCACCTGAGGATCGGCGAGGATCGACCAGAGCGTCCCGCGATCGAGGATCCGCACCCGGCAGGCCGGCTCTCCCGCCGCCGGGATGCGCTCCCCGTTCCACAGGGTGAACTCGATGGGCGGGGAGCCGAGTCGCTCGAGGAGCGCGTGCAACAGCCGGCTCTCGAGCGAGCCGCGCCCTCCTCGGGGCTGATCCGCGCTCTGCGGCAGGTTCCGGGCATCGGCCGAGGGGTTCAGGCTCTCGTCGGTCGCGTTCAAGGCGGGGCACTCCAGTGCACAGTCGAGGACGTATAAATCTAGCACGGCTCGGCGTCCGGGCCGAAACCCGCCGCTTGCCGCGAGCCCGAGGGGTGGGGACGGACGGGGCGGCGGCCCCCCAGGGCGGGCAGGCTCGCCCGCCCGGCCCCGCCCGCCCCGGGGTGCCCGGGCGCGCGCCCCGGCACCGGGGCGCGCCGCCTCAGTACCGGTAGATCGCCGTCAGCCCGACCGTGCGCGGCCGCAGCGTCCACTGGGACTGCAGCCGCGAGGCCCGCTCGCACTGCGGGGTGGGCGGCGAGCACAGGCCCGGGTCGATCGACCAGGAGTAGCCGGTCACCGGATGGGTATCGGTGAGGTTGTTGACGAACGCCTCGACCCGCCACCCGCCAAGGCGCATGCCCGCGCGCATGTTCATCATGTTCGAGGAGCCGATCAGGTAGTTCGCCGCATCGAACTGCAGCGCGTTCGGATCGGTCTGCGGGGTGAGCCAGCGCTGCGCGGCCTGGAAGTTGTCATCGACCCGCACGAACGAGTCGTGGCCGGTGAGCCGGAAGTCGTACTGCAGGCCGAGGGAGACGCTGAACGGCGGGGTCGGCGTACCGACGCCATCGCCGCTGTTGCCCACGGTGATCGCATCCCCGCTCGCCACGACGGGCGTCACCTCGGTGAGCGACAGCCGGGAGTCGGTCACGTAGCGCGCCGAGGTGTAGCCGGCCGTCAAGTCGGCCCGCAGATGCCGGGTGAGGAGGACAGTGGCCTGCAGGTTCGCGCCCTTGGCGATCGCGTGGCCGAGGTTGTCGATGAAGGAGATCTGGCAGATCGGGGGCACCACGAGCTGCTGGATGTTGTTCCACTGGATGTAAAAGACGCTGGTCGAGAGACTCAGCCGCCCGGCGATGATGTTCTTCGCGCCGATCTCATAGTCATCCACCCAGTCGGGCTTGTAGGTCTGCGGCGCGCCGTTGATGCCGAAGTTCTGGAAATCCGTGGCGCAGGCCGCATAGGGCACCGGATTGTTCGCCCCGCCCGGCCGGAACCCCTTGGCGTAGGTGAGATAGTACAGGTTGTTGTGATTGTACTGGTACGCCACGCTCACCTTGGGCGTGAAGGCATTCTGCGCCTCGGCGCCGCTGCCGCTTTGCGGCGGCAGGTAAAGCTGCGGGCCGCCGGTGAGGGTGTTGAACCTGAAGCGCACGTGCGACTCGCGCAGCCCGACCGTGAGTTTCCACTGCCGGGTGAAGGCGTAGGTCGCCTGCCCGTACCAGGCGTACTGGCTGTCCTTGGCGAAGGTCTGCAGGAAATACGAGTCGTTCGGGAAGCTCGGATCGTAGGTGATCGGCTGATAGGGCTGCACGCACCCGCCCGTCACGGCGCTGAAGTCGCAGAACACGGCCGTGTACGGCACCCCGAGATACGCCTCGGTGAGCTCGTTGAGCAGCGGATCGTGGATCTGCTCGAGGTAGTGCTGGCGGTCGCTGCTGAAGAACAGGCCCGTCGTCCAGCTGAGGGGCGAGCGCGGATCGGTCGATTCCAGGCGCACCTCCTCGACGAGGTTCTGCTGGTTGTTGTTGATCGTCGCCGGCGAGCGGTAATTGGTGGCCCCCGCCGGCAGGTGCACTCCGTTCGCATCGAGCAGCAGCGGCAGCCCCGAGGCCACCGAGGCGAATACCGCCGGGGACTGATAGAAGCCGAGGTTGTAGAGCGTGCCCTCGTAGCCGGTCGTCTCGCGCCGATGGTAGTAGGCGCTGTCGAAGATGAGGCGGAAGTCCCCGAAGTTGCCCGTGAGCCGCAGCGAGGGCAGATAGAACTTGTCGGGCACTTGCTGGCGGTCCGGACCGCCGTCCACGTAGCGGTTCTTGCCCGGATTGGAGTAAAGCGGCCAGTAGACGTTGGTATTGTGCGCGACCCGGCTCTGGTAGTAGAAGCCCGGCCGCAGCCGCCAGCGGTCGTCGATCTTCCACACCGCCTGCACGCGGAACATCGCCCAGTTGATGTAATTGGCGTTGTGCTGCACGGTGCTGAGCGTCACCGGATTGATGAGGTCGATGTAGCCGCCCTCGTGCCGGTAGTACGCATCCACCCGGATGCCGAAGCGGCCGGGCACGAGCGGGGTGCCGGCGGCGACCCCCGCCTGGTAGCTCGGGGAGCCGCCCTGGGTGTAGGCGAGGGTCTCCTCGCTGTACAGGCTCGTTCTCGTGAGGCTCGCCGGGGTGGTGATGTAGCGCACCGTGCCGCCCTCGGAGCCGGCGCCGAAGAGCGTGCCCTGCGGACCGCGCAGCACCTCGATGCGCTCGAGGTCGAACGCCACCGGCACCGCCTCATCGGCGTTGAAGGCGAGGCCGCGCATCTGGATGGGCGTGTCATCGATGTAGATGCCGGTCGTGCCCGCCCCGCCGTTCGCGGCGATGCCCTGGATGGCGATGCTGTGGGTGCCGGCGCTGTCGATGTGCACCCCGGGGATGAAGCCCGCCAGGTCCTCGATGTCGTTGATGCCGCGAATCGCCATCTGCGACTTGGACATCGCCGAGATGCTCATCGGCACCTTGCTGATCGGCTCGGCCCGGCGCGTGGCGGTGACGATGATCTCCTTCAGCTGCGGGGCGCCGCCGGCGGCCATCGCCGGTGCGGCGAGCGCGAGCAGGGCCGCGAGCGGCCACGCGCGCCGCACACGCGCCGGCCGGTGAAGCGCCCGAATGCCGGGTGCAAGATCGTGCATGCCAGTGACTCCCCTGATTCTGCGTGGCCAGCGCGCAGCGACTGCCGCGCCGTGCCCCGACCCCCGTCCGGACACGCGCAGGGCTGCCCGCTGAGATATCGATTAACAATACTTGTACATCGGCAAATGAACTCTAGCGCAGTGGCGGCCGAACCGTCAAATAATGCTATCGGTTACCGATAGGCATGTATAATTACCCGCATGGCCGCCGCACCGAAAACTCAGCCGGGGAAAAAATCCCCGGCCAAAGCGCGCCGCAGCGCGCCCCGCCGCCCGTCCGCGCCCGCGCACGATCCGCTGTTCAACGATTCGGCGCAGAAGGCGCTCGCGGTGCTCGAGGCGTTCGGCGCCGGGCGCAGGCTCCTGAAGCTCGCCGAGGTCGCCGAGGTCGCCGGCATCAGCAAGGCCTCCGCGCAGCGCTGCATCCACACGCTCGAGGTGTTGGGCTACCTCCGGCGCGACCGGCGCGGCACCGGCTGGGGGTTGACGCCGCGCGCGCTCGGGATCGCCCGCGCGTACCTCTGCGGCTACCGTCTCATCGAGCAGTCGACCCGCCACCTCGTCGATTTGAACCGCGCCACGGGCGAGTCCGTCAGCCTCTCCGAGCCCGACGGCACGGACATGGTGTTCATCGCCCGCTTCCCGAGCCACAAGCGCTTTCTCATCGACTTCCCCCTCGGCACGCGCCTGCCCATGTACTGCACGGCCTCCGGGCGCGCCTACCTCTCGGGCCTGCCGGCCGAGCAGGTGCAGCGGCTCATCGGGGAGTCGGCGCTGCGGGCGCTCACGCCCCTCACCCTCACCGATCCGCGGCGCATCCTCGCGCTCATCGAGGCGGTCCGCCACGACGGCTACGCCTGCTCGGACCAGGAGTGCTACCGGGGCGACCTCACCGTCGCCGCGCCGGTGATCGGCGCGGACGGACAGCCGCTCGGGGCGATCAACATCTCCGCCCCGAGCAGCCGCTGGCGGCTCGATGAGATGCGCGCGAAGCTCGCGCCGCTGCTCATCGAGACCGCCCGCGCCGTCTCGAGCGGCACCGCCCCGCCCGCCCACCGCTCCCCTTCCCCCCTGCCCGGTTAACCGCCATGTCAAATCCGCCCGTCCGCTCGCTTGCCCGTGCGTGCCGCGCCGCCGCGCTCCTTCTGTGCTGCGCAGCAAGTGCGGCCGCCGCCGCCACCGCGCACCGCAGCGCGCTCTTTGACTCCACCTGCTCCATGTGCCATCAGTTGGGCGCCACGGGCGTGCCGGGGGAGTTTCCGCGCCTCGCCGGGCGCATCGGCAAGATCGCCGCGACGGCCGCCGGCCGCAACTACCTCGAGCACGTGCTGCTCTATGGGATGATGGGCACGATCACCGTCGACGGCACCCCGATCGTCGGCGGCGTGATGCCTTCCTTTTCATCTCTTTCCAACAAACAGCTCGCCGCCGCGCTCAACTACGTGGCGAGCCTCGATGCCACCGGCAAGCTCAAGTGGCGCGGGCCGGTATTCAAGCCGGCCGATTTCGCCCGCGTGCGCGCCGGCAAGCCCTGCTCGCCGCGCCAGGTGCATCGGCTGCGCACCAGGGTGCTCGGTAAGGCGAACTCCTGAGGCGCCCGCTCAGGCGCGCCGCGGCGCAGCGCCGAGCTGCCCGGCGATGGGCAGGCGGCGGATGCGCTGCCCGGTGGCGGCGAAGATCGCGTTGCACAGCGCCGGGGCGATCGGCGGCAGCCCCGGCTCCCCGACCCCGCCGAGCGGCACGGTGAAGCTCCCCGGCTGCACGTGCACGCGGATCTGCCGCGGGCACTGCGGCAGGCGCAGCACGGGAAAGTCGTTGAAGTTCGATTGCTGCACGCGCCCGTCCTTGAAGGTGATCTGCCCGTGCAGCGCCAGGGTGAGCCCCATGATGCAGGCGCCCTCGAGCTGGGCGTGCACGCGATCGGGGTTCACCTGCGCGCCGCAGTCAAAGGCGATATCGACCCGCGGGATGGCGAGCTCGCCGGCGGGGCCGACTTCGACCTCGATCACCGCGGCGGCGTAGCTCATGAAGCTGTAGGTGGCCGCAAGACCGAGACCGCGCCCCCGGGCCATGCGCCGGCCCCAGCCCGCCTCGGCGGTGGCGCGCTCGATCACCGCGCGCAGCCGCCCGGTGTCAAGCGGATAGCGCACGGGCGACTCGCCATAGTTCCAGTGGTCCGAGAGCGCGCGCGGATCGATGCGCCGCGGCGGACCGATGAGCGCGAGCTGATACTCGCGCGGGTCGCGCCCGGCGGCATGCGCGAGCTCATCGAGGAAGCTCTGGATCGCAAAGCCGTGCGCGATGTTGTAGACGGAGCGGAACCAGCCGATGCGGGTGTAGGCCGGCACCCCGGGGATCTCCAGGCGGATGTTGGGAATCTCAAACGGAATGTTGATCATCCCCTCGCCGTACTCGCCCGCATCCTCCCCCTGCGCTCCTGCCACGAACGTCGCATCCTCGGTCGGGGAGGCGGAGCGGTGCAGCCAGGCGAGTGGCCGGCCGTCCTCGGCGAGCACCGCCTGCAGGCGCTCGAGCGCCACGGCCTGATAGTAATCGTGGCGGATGTCGTCCTCGCGGGTCCACATGACGCGCACGGGCGCCCCGTGCATGGCGCGGCTGAGCAGCGCCGCCTCGCCGGCGAAGTCCGGGAGCGACTTGCGGCCGAACGCCCCGCCGAGCAGCGTGATGTGCACCGTCACGTCCGAGGCCTTCATCCCGAGCAGGCCGCTCACCAGGTCCCGCGTGGCCTCGGGCGCCTGCGAGGGCGCCCACACCTCGCAATGCCCCGCGACGATACGCGCACTCGCCGCCGGCGGCTCCATCGAGGCATGGGCGAGGAACGGCAGGTAATACTCGGCCTCGAGCTGGCGCCCGGGGCCCTTGAGCGCCGCGTAAGTATCGCCGTCGTTGCGCACGACCTTGGCGGGACGGCGCACCGCCTGCTGCAGCACCGACTCGAACTGTTGCGAGTCGAAGCGCGCATTCGCGCCCTCCTCCCACTCGATCTTCAGCCGCGCGCGCCCCTGCAGGGCCGCCCAGGTGTTGCGGGCGATCACCGCCACGCCGCCGAGCGGGTAGTACTGCGCCGGGAGCGGGTGCGAGGGAATCTCGATGACCCGCACCACCCCGGGCACCGCGAGCGCCGCCTGCGCCTCGTAGCGCCGCACCCGCCCGCCGAGCACCGCCGGGCGCGCCACGACCGCGTACAGCATGCCCTCGAGCTCGGTATCGATGCCGTAGCGGGCGCGGCCGTGCACGATGTCCTCACCGCTCACGTTGCGGGTGCTCAGCTTGCCGATGTAGCGGAACTGCTCCGGGCTCTTCAGCCGCACCCGATCCGCAGCCGGCACCGGCAGGCGCGCCGCCTGCGCGGCGAGCTGCCCGTAGGTGAGGTGCCGGCCGCTGCCGCGGTGCCAGACCTGCTGGCGCTCGGCGCGCACCTCGCTCACCGGCACGCCCCAGCGCGCCGCGGCGGCGCTCTCGAGCATCATGCGGGCCGCCGCGCCCACGCGGCGCATGGGCATGAAGAACTGGCGCATGCTGCGCGAGCCGTCGGTGTCCTCGTTCCCGTAGCGAGCCTGGTCGGCCGGGGCCTGCGTGACGCGCACCCGCGGCCATTCGGCCTCGAGCTCATCGGCCATCACCAGGGCAAGACTGGTGCGAATCCCCTGGCCCATCTCCACGCGCTGCACCGTGAGGGTGACCGTGTCATCCGGATGGATCGCGACGAACACCAGGGGGTTGTCGACCGCGCCGCCCGGCTGCGCGGCCGCCCCGTACTTGCGGCCCGCGGCG
>JAJZVF010000094.1 GCA_021845825.1 Pseudomonadota bacterium
GCGGGGAACAGCAGCTCGCGGCGCTGCGTCGCATCCTTTCCATTCTCGAGGCAACGGGCAAGCGCTCGGCTTATTTCGCGCTTTTGCGCGAGAGTCCGGCGGCGCGCAGGCGCCTGGTGCAGATCTGCCGGCTGGGTGAGTTCCTCGCCCGGCAAATCGCCGCATATCCGCTGCTGCTCGATGAGCTGGCCGATGAGCGGTCATTGTCCGAGCTGCCGGACCGCGGCGCACTTGCCCGGGAACTCGCGATCGGTTTGCAGCGGGTCGAGGACGACGCGGAGCGCCAGGTAGAGGCTCTGTGCCATTTCCAGCGTGCCGCAGTGTTCCGGGTCGCGATGGCGGATCTCGCCGGCACGCTGCCGGTGATGCGAGTGAGCGACCACCTGACCGTCATCGCCGAGCTCATCCTCGATCAGGCGATCGAGCTGGGCTGGCGGCAGATCAGCGCGCAGTACGGCGCGCCCTGCTGCGGGGAAGAGCGCCGCCCGGTGCGCGTGTGTGCCGTGGGCTACGGCAAGCTCGGCGGCATCGAGCTCGGCTACGGCTCGGACCTGGATCTGGTGTTCCTGCACGACTCGCAAGGGGAGCGCCAGGAGACCTGCGGCGAGCATCCGATAGACAACCAGGTCTTCTTCGTGCGCCTGGTCCAGCGAGTGGTGCACTTGCTCACCGTGCATTCGCCCGCCGGGCGGCTCTACGAAGTGGATGTGCGGCTGCGTCCGAGCGGCAAGGGCGGGCTGCTGGTGACGCAGATCGATGCGTTCGCGGACTATCAACGTCGCGACGCATGGACCTGGGAGCACCAGGCGCTGCTGCATGCGCGAGCCGTGGCTGGCTCGCCCGGACTGTGCGCCGAATTCGAGCGCATCCGCATGGATGTGCTGCGGCATCACGTGCGCCGCGATACGGTGCGGGAGGAAGTGCGGACCATGAGAGAGAGGATGCGCAGGGAGCTGTCCAAGGGCGGCGGCGGCAGAATGGATCTGAAACAGGATCCCGGTGGCATTGCCGATATCGAGTTCCTGGCGCAGTACTGGGCGCTGAGATGGGCCCGCGAGTATCCGCCGGTGGCGATGTTCTCCGACACCATCCGCCAGCTCGAATCGGTCGCATCGGCCGGCTTGGTTCCGCAGCCCACGGTCGATACCCTGACCGCCGCCTACCGGACCTATCGCACTCGCCGGCATCATCTGTCGCTGGCCGGCCAAGCCGAACTCGTGCCAGCGGAGGAATTTGCCGCCGAGCGAGCGGCGGTCACGGCGATCTGGGAGGAGGCGATCGAATGTCGGCAGTGACTGCCCGCGCGCGCCGACTATAATGCACGGCTCGCAAAGTCGCTTCGTCATTCCCCGAGGTCAAGGTATTGAGATGGCCGCCAACGCGCAGCCCCTGATCCAGCCCAACGCACAGAGCCGATACGAGGTCGGGCCGGAGGATTTGCCGCTGTCCTGTCCCATGCCGCAGATGCAGCTGTGGAACTCCCATCCCAGGGTATATCTGCCGATCGAGCAGACCGGCTGGGCGAAATGTCCGTATTGCGGCGCAGAGTACACATTGAAGCGTTGAGGCCCGCGCGCCAGCCTGCATCAATCACGCACGCCGACCTCGTGCGGGAGCGAGGTGCTGCCGGATGATCGTGCCGCTCATGACGAATGCGGGCCAGGCCGGGGGAGGCTCATCATCGGCTCGAGGAGCCGCAGCAGCCTCTGCAGCGCGCCGCGGTTCTCCTCGACGACCGCGCGGGCGATCGCCCCGATCCGATGCCGCGCACCGGCATCGGACAGCCATGCGCTCAGGCACACAGCCATCTCGGCGGCGTTGTGCACGATCACAGCGCCGCCGCGCTCGGTGAGCAGCCGCGCGATCTCGGCAGCGTTGAACTGATGCGGACCGCTCAGGAGGGGCACGCCGAGCGAGGCGGGCTCCAGCAGGTTGTGGCCGCCCACGGGCACCAAGCTGCCGCCGACGAAGGCCGCGTCGGCCGCCGCGTAGAAATCGAGCAGCTCTCCGAGTGTATCGAGCAGCAACACTTCGGCCGAGCCGGCCGCCTGCGCCGCAGCCGCTCGGGAGTGGCTGACGAACTCGATGCCGCGGGCGCCGAGCAGGGCGCCCACCTCGGCGAAACGGCTGGGATGCCGGGGCGCGAGCACCAGCAGCGCCTGCGGGTGGACTTCGCGAAGCCGCCGGTGCGCCGTAAGGACCGCCTGCTCCTCGCCCTCGTGCGTGCTGCCCGCGACCCATAGCGGCCGGTTCGCGGCGTAGCGTGCACGCAGCCTCTTTCCTCGCCCATCGATATCCGCCGGCGGGGTGAAATCGAACTTGAGATTGCCGATGACGTGCACGCGCTCGCTGTCCGCGCCGATGGAAACGAAGCGTTCGGCGTCCGCCGCGCTCTGCGCGGCCACCGTGGCTGTCGCGAGTGCTTCCCTCACCAGCGCGCCGAGCAAGCGATAGCGGCGGGCGGAGCGCGCCGACAGGCGCGCGCTCGCGATGACGAGCGGCACTCCTTTGCGCCGGCATTGCCGGTAGAAGTTGGGCCACAACTCGGTTTCCAGCATGATGGCAAGCCGGGGCTGCACACGATCGAGGAAGCGGCGTACCGACCCCGGCAGATCGTATGGAAGGCAGCGCGTGGCGACCGATGGGCTCAGCGCCTGTGCACGGCCAATCCCTGTGGGTGTGAAGGCGGTGAGCAGCACTGGTGTTCCCGGGAAGCGCTCGCGCAGCCCTTTGACCAGCACGGCGGCAATCTGCACCTCGCCGACGGAGGCGGCGTGAATCCACACCGGTCTGCCCGGTACGGCCGGCCCTAGCCCGAAGCGCTCGCCGAAACGCCTCCACTGGCTGCGCTGGCACCGGCTGCGCCACATGAGCAGGCCGGCGTGCAGCGGGGCGGCCAGGTACGCCGCGAGGAGGTAGAGCGCGCGCACTAGGTGCGCTGTGCAGCCGCGTCCGCCGGCGGCACGGGGGGTTGCCGATAGCCGCCAAGGAGCGCGTGCCAGTCCGCATCGGTGAAGCGCTCGGCGGGCAGGCCATAGGCGATCTTGTCGAGCGAGCGGCGCAGGCGCACCAGATTACCGTCGCGCCACAGGCCATCGGCGCGCAGCCGGCAGCGGTCGAAGTCCACGAGGTAGACGCCTTCCTCGCCGAGCAGGACGTTGTGGGCGTTGAGGTCGGCGTGGCAGACGCCCAGATCGTGGAAGCGGCGGATGCAGCGGCCGATCGAAACCCAGGTGAGCAGCGACAGCGCGTCGATGCGCAACGCCTCGACCAGAGACCACGTGGGGGCGAGCCGCTCGGTGATGATATCGCCCCGATAGGCCCGTCCGTCGCGCACGTAGCGGGCGGCAACGGGCACCGGCACCGGCAGTCCCGCTCGGTGCAGCCTATGGGTGAGCGCCCACTCGGCAAACGGGCGTGTCCGCTGCTCACTGCGCCACAGGTATCGGTCCTCGCTCAGGCGCGCAGCGACCCCGCCGCGCCGATAATGGCGCAGGACCCAGTCGTGGCCGGCGCCGCGCACGAAATGGGTCGTGCCGCGGCCGAGCGCCGCGCCGGCGAGCTCGCCGCGCTGTGCCCAGAATCCCGGCTCGAACCACGCGGGGTTGAAATTGCGGGCCAGCGCCGCGTTGTATAGCATGGCGCCCCCCGCAGTGGTCAGGCGCTTGACCGAAGGCCCGAGCGGCCAGATTGCGTTCACCGCTTGGCGCTCCCCGCTTCGATGTCCCGGATGTTGCCGAAAGACACCCCGCCGCGCAGCGTTTGCATCCTCAGGCTTTCGGCGCTCGGAGACGTCTGCCACGTCGTGCCGGTCGTGCGCACTCTGCAGCAGGTATGGCCGCAAACGCGGCTGACATGGATCATCGGCACGGCGGAGGCGCGCTTGATGGGGCTCATCGAGGGGGTGGAGTTTATCACCGTGGACAAGCGGGCCGGGTTGGCGGCGGGCCGGGAGCTGCGCGCGCGCCTGGCCGGCCGGCGGTTCGATGTCCTGCTGCACATGCAGCTGTCGCTGCGGGCGAGTCTGCTCTCGCGCCTGGTGCCGGCGCGGATCCGTTTGGGCTTCGACCGGCCGAGGGCGCGCGAGCTGCAATGGCTGTTCACCAACGCCCGGATCGCTTCCCGAGCGCGCGAGCACGTGCTCGACAGCTTTTTCGGGTTCACCGAGGCGTTGGGCATCGGCACGCGGGTGCTGCGCTGGGACGTGCCGCTGCCGGAGGACGCCCTGGCCTACGCGCAGCGGCTGGTTCCCGCACAGGCGCGGACCCTGCTCATCAGCCCCTGCTCGAGCCACACGCTGCGCAACTGGAGCGCGCAGGGCTATGCGCAGGTGGCCGAGCACGCCGTGCGCCGGCACGGGATGCGGGTGATCCTGGCCGGCGGTCCGACGGAGGCCGAGCGTCAAATGGGGGCGAGGATCGAGCGCCTTGCGGCCGTGCCGCTGGTCAACCAGATCGGCCGTGACACCCTGCCGCAGATGCTCGCGCTGCTGCAACGGGCCACGGTCCTGCTGACCCCGGACTCCGGACCGGCTCATATGGCGACCATGGTCGCGACACCGGTCATCGGGCTGTACGCGGCCACCAATCCCGAGCGCAGCGGGCCGTATCTGTCGCGCAAGTGGTGCGTGAATGCCTATCCCGAGGCGGCCCGCCGCTTTCGCGGCCGCGAGCCGCAGCGGCTGCCGTGGGCCGAGAAGATCGAGGAGCCGGGCGTGATGGATCTCATCCGGCCCGGGGAGGTCGCCGCCCGGCTGGATGAATTGTTAGCATACGAAGCATGAAAGACATTCTGGTGCCGATTTCCCCCGGCGAGCTGCTCGACAAGATCACCATCCTCAGGATCAAGTCGGCGCACATCGCCGATGTGAGCAAGCTCGGCCACGTGCGCCTCGAGCTCGATCTGCTCGAGAGAACCTGGCGCGAGACGTGCGGCGAGGCCGATGTCGCCGACGAGGAGGACGCGTTGCAGGCGGTAAACGAGCGCCTGTGGGACATCGAGGACCGGATCCGGGCGAAGGAGGCCGGCGGCAGCTTCGATCAGGAATTCATCGAGCTCGCGCGCGCGGTCTACATCGAGAACGACCGGCGCGCGGCGCTCAAGAAGCGCATCAATCTCGCGCTCGGCTCGCGGCTGGTCGAGGAGAAGTCCTACCGGGACTACCGATGAAGCGCCGGATCCGGGCGGCGTGCCCGCCCCGGCGCGGCGGCGCCTTGCCAAGCGCGGGGTTTCCCCGCCGCCTGAGGCGGTCAATGGCTCTGCGGGGCCGGCGGCGGCGTCATCGCCGAAGGGGTGATCTCGCCCGGGGATACCGGCACCCGCTTCGTCAGCCAGCGGTCGATCACCTGCACCTCGTCGGGACCGAGGATGCCGGCCGCATACTGCAGCTGAATGACGCTGTTGATATAGCTGTACCGGCTGGTGGCGTAGTTCGTTCTCGCCTGGACCAGCACGCTCAGGGCGTTCAGGACGTCGACCTCGGTCTGGGTGCCGACCTTGTAGCCCGCCGAGGTGGCCGCGTAGGCCGTCTCGCTCGACTTGAGCGCCTGGCGCAGTGCCCGGACGTTGGCGATGCCGGTGATGACTCCCAGATACGCATCGCGCGTCTGCTGCACCGTCGTGCGGGAGGCCTCGTCGACCGCATCGTTGGCCGCGATCGACTGGTATTGGGCCTGGTGGATGCGCGCCAGATCGCCGCCGCCGCTGAAGATGGGCATCGAGAGCTCGATGCCGACCTGCCGGTCGTTGATGTCGCTCCCCAGGCCGTGGAACACCTGGCCGAAAACGGTCTCGTTGTTGTTGTCGTTGCTGTAGGAGCGACTCGCCACCAGGCTGATGGTCGGCAGATCGGCGCCGAAGACGGCACGTACGTTGTACTCGGCCGCACTCGCCCCCAGACGGCTGGCGATCAGGGTCAGGTTCTGCTTGAGCGCGGTGCCGACCCAGCGGCTTTGGCTGGCCGGGTTAGGCATGACGAGCGGCATGTCGCTGCCGGGCTCGGCGAGGGTTGAATACTGCCGGCCCGTGATCACTTCGAGCTGGTCCTGGGCGTTGGCCAGGGCCTGCTTGGCGATGATCACATTCGCGACCGCCGTGTCACGCGCGGCGCGTGCCTGCTCGACGTCGGTGATGGCGATCAGCCCGACCTTGAAGCGCTCGAGAGCCTGCTGCAGTTGCAGGGTGTACGCCTTGAGGGAGGACTCCTGCGCCTGCAGCGTGTCGACCGCCGCGAGCACGTTGAAGTACGCGGTCGCGGTGCGCAGAATGAGGTTCTGCGCGGCCTGCTGATAGGATGCCTGCGCCTGCGCCACCTGGCTGTCGGCGGCCTTGAGGTTCATCCAGTCCGCCCAGGAGAACAGCGGCGCGCTCAGGTTGAGGCTCCATTGCTTGCCGTTGGAGTTTTCCGAGTACGGCAAATGGAAGACGTATGGGCTGCCGGTGGAGGTCGAGCTTGTCGAGCCCTGGGAACCCGCGGAGTGATCCCAGGTCCTGCCGGCGGTGCCGGTGAGCTGCGGCAGCAGGGCCGCGAAGGCCTCCGGGCGGGCCTCGCGCGCGGCCATGTAGAGCGCGTGCGCCTGCCGGAAGATCGGATCGTGCGCCAGGGCATCCCGGTACACGCCAACGAGATTCGTGGCCGAGGCCGTGGCCGCAAGACCGAATGCAAAGCCGCCGCAGAGCAGCGTCCGGACGAAGGATCGACGTAGGATGGAGCGCATGGCTGTCCGCGAGAACACGTGGGGGCGCGAAAAGTTGCGGGCGGGACGATAGTGCGTGCGCGTCATCGGGTGCCCTGGCACTCCGTCGCGGAGGGTTTGCATCTCAGAACGTGAATTCCACCGGGTGCGTCGCGTTGATAAGCGGATCGATCACGGTCTCGAACAGGCCCTCGGTCGTCCAGACGTCCTCCGACACCCGGCGGATGAGGCGCGCTTCCATGACGGGGGCCTCGCCGACCACTACGAACAGCCGGCCGCCGACGGCGAGCCGTTTCTGGAACCGCGGGTCGTAGACCGGCAGGGAGGCCGTGACGGCGATCGCCTCGAAGCGTCCCTGCGGCTCGTACTGCACGGCATCGCCGGTGAGGATCTCGATATCCTGCACGCCGAGCGTGGCGAGGTTGCGGCGGGCCATGTCGGCAAGCTCCGGCAGGAGCTCGATCGACTGAACGGCCGCACCCGCGGCGCGCAGACAGGCCGTGACGAACCCCGAGCCGGCGCCGACCTCGAACACCCGCTCCGTGCCGCTCAGATGCAGCGCCTGCAGCAGCCTGCCGACCACGCTGGGGCGCAGCATGTGCTGGCCGCCGGGTAGGGGCACTTCCATGTCGGCATACGCCAGATAGCGAAAGTGAGGCGGCACGAAAGGCTCACGCGGCACTTTGCGCAGCGTGTCGAGCACCCGCTCGTTCAGCACCTCCCAGGCGCGCACCTGATTCTCGATCATCTGCTCGCGGGCGTCGGCCTGCATCGGCTGGAGCTCCCATGGGATCCAATAAGTCCCCCGAAGATGGGGTGACGGTGAAAATAAGGGTTTTCAGGGTTCCTGCCAAGACGATTTGCGATGAGATATGGTGAAATAGCGGTAGAAGGCGCGGGGGCTTGGGATATGCTCGAAGCGTCCGGGTTCCGGGGTACGGATATAGATCACAATAGGCCGCGGTGCACTCCGGATGCAGCCGCTTGAGGGAAGCTGAATGTCGATCGAGCCATTGAGCCTCCTGCTGGCGCTCGTCGCGGCATCGTTCCTGTTGCTTTGGATCTACCAGCTGCGCCGCCGCGACCAGCACTCGATCGAACTCATTTCGCGTCAGATCGACCACCTCGCCCGCGACCGGCAGCGCGGCCGGCTCGAATGCGCAGGAACACCAGAGCTTGCCGCGCTGGTGAGCGCCGTCAATCAGCTGCTCGGCCCGCCGGCCGATGCGTCCCGCGCCACGCCTGATCCGTTCGCCGTGCTCGGTGAGCGGATCCCGCACGTGGTGCTCGTGCACCGTGAGGCCATCGTGTATGCGAATCGTCAACTCGGCGTCCTGCTCGGCACGGATCCGGCGCAGCTGACGGGCCGGTCCTTCGCGGAGTTGGTGACGCCGGAGTACGCCGATCTGGTGAAAGAAACCATCCGCCGCCAACTGGGCGGCGAGCCGGCGGCCGATCGCTACGAGGTCGACGTGCCGGCAGAGGACGGCCTGGTGCGCCTGGAGATCACCTCGGGGCTCATCGACTACGCGGGCGGCCGGGCGTTGCTCATGACGGGCTCGGAAATCATTCCGTCGCAGAGCGCGCAATCCTCGGGCGAGCGCACAAGCGGGCCGCAGGGGCAGCAGTTTGCCGTGCTGGACCTGCTCGCCGAGCCCGTGATCGCCACGGATGCCGCCGGTGCCGTCACCTACCTCAACGCCTCGGCCGAGCGACTCGCGGCCGCTCCCTCCCAGCAGGCCCTCGGCAGGGGAATCGAGCAGATCGTGCGACTCGTCGATGAGGCCGACCGGCGGCTGCTGGTCGAGCCGGTCCGCCAGGCCCTGGCGAGCGGCGCGTCTGCGAGCCTCGGCCGGCGCGCGCTGCTCGTGGCGTGCGCCGACGGCAGCGAGCGGTCGATCGAGCTGTCGGCCTCCCCGGTGCGCGACAGCGCCGGCCAGATCGCCGGGGCGCTCGTGCTGCTGCACGATGTGTCGGAGCTGCGGGGTATCGCCCGCCAGATGTCCTACCAGGCGACCCACGACGCCCTCACCGGCCTCGTCAACCGGCACGAGTTCGAGCGGCGGTTGCAGGAGGCGGCCGAGACGGGCCATCGCGGCGACGGCCAGCATGTGCTGTGTTGCCTCGATCTCGACCGCTTCAAGGTGGTCAACGACACCAGCGGCCACCTGGCCGGCGACAGCGTGCTGCGCGAGGTGGCCAAGGTGCTGCGCGATGCGGTGCGCGACAGCGACACCGTGGCCCGCGTGGGGGGCGATGAGTTCGGGATGCTGCTCGTCGGCTGCCCGTTGGAGAAGGCGCGGCAGATCGCGGACGATGTGTGCCATGCGGTCGGCGATCATCGCTTCGTCTGGCGGGACAAGATATTCAATCTCGGCGTGTCCGTCGGACTCGTGGAGATATCGCGCGAGAGCGGCACGATCGAGGAGCTGCTCGCCGCCGCCGACTCTGCCTGCTACGTCGCGAAGAAGCAGGGCTCGGGCGGCGTGGCCGTGTATTCGGCGCGCGACGAGGCGCTCGCCCGTCACAGCGGGGAGATACAGTGGCTGCAGCGGCTGCAGAGCTCCCTCAGAGACAACCGCTTCCAGCTCTACCAGCAGCCGATCGTTCCGGCCTACGGCGATGACGGCGGGCCGGCCATGGAGGTGTTCGTGCGCCTCGATGACGGGGAGAAGGAAGGGATTTCGCCCGCGGAGTTCGTGCGCGCCGCGGAGCGCTACCGGCTGATGAGCCTGGTCGACCGCTGGGTCGTGCAGACGACGCTGGCGGCGCTCGGCCGCGGGGTGCTGCAGGTGTCCGCCGAGCGTTGCGTGGCGATCAACATCTCGAGTCAGACGCTCGGCGATGAGAGCTTCATGGAGTTCGTGGTCGAATGTCTCGACAGCACCGGAGTGCAGCCCGGACAGGTGTGCTTCGAGCTCAGCGAATCGGCGGTGATGGACAACCTGGAGCACGCCCGGCGCTTCGTCGGCGTGCTGCACGGCATGGGCTGCCGGTTTGCGCTCGATGATTTCGGCTCCGGCGTGGGGTCCTTCTCGAGCCTGCGCAGCCTGCCGATGGACTATCTGAAGATCGACGGCTCGTTCATCCGCAACCTCGCGCGCGACTCGGTGAACCAGGCGATGGTCACCGCGATGATCAAGCTCGCCCGCACGCTGAATTTCAAGGTGATCGCCGAGCAGGTCGAGGACAGCGCCGCGCTCGAGGTGGCGCGGCGCATGGGCGTCGACTACATGCAGGGCTACGCCATCGCCCGGCCGAAGCTGTTGCCGCTCGCGGCCTGATGCCCGCGCCGCGCTATTCGGGCGCGAATTTCAGCGCCGCCCCGTTGATGCAGTAGCGCAGCCCGGTCGGCTCCGGCCCGTCCGGGAACACGTGGCCGAGATGCCCGCCGCAGCGCGCGCAATGCACTTCCGTGCGCTTCATGAGCAGGCTCCGATCCTCCCGGGTCGCGAGCGCGCCGTCGCGCGCCTGAAAAAAACTCGGCCATCCCGTGCCGCTGTCGAACTTGACCTGTGAGTCAAACAGCGCGGCGCCGCAGCCTGCACAATGAAACACGCCGCGCCGGTGCTCGCCGATGAGCTCGCTGCTGCCGGCCTGCTCGGTGCCGTGCCGGCGCAGCACGCGGTATTGCTCGGCGCTGAGCGCCTGCCGCCATTCGCCGTCGGTCTTGTGTACTGGAAAGTGCTCTGCGGATTGCACGGCGTACCCCGTTGCGCGAGGACTCAGGAATTCAACAGTAACAGTCTGTTACCGGTTCGTCGAGCAGGCGGCGCGCGCAGCGCAGCCGCCGGAGGTTGGCGAGGCGGAAAAGCAACGGTTGATGCGGGGAAGGAGGTGCTTGCGCATCAAGTGCTTATGAATCCGGACAAAGTCTCCTGTGGCTGGTTGTCTACGGCGACCAACTCATAACGGAGCGGGAGCCGGCAAAATCCCCGGTGCAACTTGCCCCCGGACATGGTATGAAGAACGTCCCCTTCGTCACGAGAGCGAGCGGCAGGGATGCCAAGAGCCTATGCAGCTTGCCCGTTTATGGTGTGAACACCTCGCCGCGGGTTGTCCGAGCGAACTCGCAGGAGTCGAGATCGCCGGCAGCGACGCCCGTGCGCTGGATGCCGAAATCACGGCGTGCGTCAGCGCGGTACTCTGCAGATCGATGACGGTCGACGAGCGAATCGAGCGGCGTCTCGCCGAGATCCGCTGTGCGCTGATCGGTAAACAGGCCGAGGCGGAGGCGCCGGTGGCGGCGTACTGCGAGC
>JAJZVF010000095.1 GCA_021845825.1 Pseudomonadota bacterium
TGCCCGAGGTCGGAGTCGAACCGACACGCTTTTAAGGGCGGCGGATTTTGAGTCCGCTGCGTCTACCAATTCCGCCACTCGGGCACGGTGGCGCAGTATACGGGCTGGGGTCGCAACTGGGTATTGTGGGCGGCCGCTGCGCCGGGATTCGCCCCCGCCGGGGCGACTTGACCTGTCTCCATGTACCATGCGCACGTGCGTCGCACTGATTTCGCCTACGACCTCCCGTCCGAGCTGATCGCTCAAGTTCCGCTCCCGGAGCGCTCCGCGGGCCGGATGCTCGTCCTCGAGCGTAGCACGGGTGTGCTGGCCGACAGCGAGGTGCGCAAGCTGCCGCAACTGCTGGCGCCGGGCGACCTGCTGGTCCTGAATGACACGCGGGTAGTGGCGGCACGGCTCATCGGCGCGAAGCCCACCGGCGGGCGGGTCGAGATCCTTCTGGAGCGGGCGGTCGGCGAGTGCGAAGCGCTTGCCCAGATCAGTGCGAGCAAGCCTATCGGCGCGGGGCTCGGAATTTCCACCCCCGGGGGGACTGTGCACGTGCTCGCCCGGGAGGGGGAGCTGTGGAGAGTGCACTTGCCGGCCCCGGCCCTGGATTTCTTCGATCGCTGGGGGCAAGTGCCGCTGCCGCCGTATATTCATCGCGCCGCCGACGAGTCGGACCGCAGCCGCTACCAGAGCCTGTTCGCGCAAGAGCGGGGCGCGGTTGCCGCGCCCACCGCGAGCCTTCATTTCGACGAGCCCCTCTTGCGGCGGATCAGCGCCCGAGGCATCGACAGCGTTTTTGTGACCCTGCACGTCGGGGCGGGCACTTTCCAGCCGGTACGGGTCGATGATCTGGATGCCCACGTCATGCACGCCGAGCGGGTCACGGTCGGCGCCGCGACCTGTGAAGCCATTGCCAGGGCCAAAGCGGCCGGCCGGCGTGTCGTCGCGGTGGGGACCACGGTCGTTCGCGCCCTGGAGTCGGCGGCGTTGAATGCCGGGCCACCCGCCGGGGCGGACGGGGGCGCAGCCCAGGCGCTGCGGCTTGCTCCTTGGTCGGGGGAGACGCGGCTTTTCATCCGACCCGGCTTTCGCTTTCGGGTTGTCGACGCGCTGCTGACGAACTTCCATCTGCCGGAGTCGACGCTCCTGATGCTGGTCTGCGCCTTTGCGGGGCGGGAACCGGTGCTGCGTGCCTACCGGCATGCCGTCGAGGCCGGGTACCGTTTCTTCAGCTATGGCGATGCGATGTTCCTCGCCGGCGGCATTATGCACAATCGCTGTCCGGACAGGGATTGAGCGCCCTTCGGCCTTGCGGGGGCCCCTTCGTGAAACGGGTGTTCTTTGAGACCGACTTTCCAGATTTTGGCGACCGACGGCAGCGCCCGCAGGGGACGTCTGACCACGACTCACGGCACGATCGAGACCCCGGCCTTCATGCCGGTGGGCACTTATGGCACCGTGAAGGCGATGACTCCGGAGGAGCTGATCGGCCTCGGCGCCGAGATCGTGCTGGCCAATACCTTCCACCTCATGCTCAGGCCCGGAGCCGATGTCGTTGCCGCTCATGGCGGGCTGCATGGATTCATGAACTGGCGGCGGCCAATCCTCACCGATTCCGGCGGCTTCCAGGTGTTCAGCCTGCGGAGCTTGCGCAAAATCACCGAGGAAGGGGTCCGATTCCGCTCGCCCATCGACGGAGCGCAAGTGCGGCTCAGCCCCGAGGACTCAATGGAGGTGCAGCTCGGGCTGCGCTCGGACATCGCAATGGCGTTCGATGAGTGCACTCCATACCCGGCCACTGAGGCGGAAGCGCGCGCCTCCATGGAGCTGTCCATGCGCTGGGCGGCGCGGGGACACGCGCGTTACTACCGGGACGAGCCCCCCGGGGGGCTGTTCGGGATCGTGCAGGGCGGCATGCATGCCTCGCTGCGCCTCGCTTCGCTCGAGGCGCTGCTGCGCCTTGACTGGCCCGGGCTCGCGATCGGCGGGCTTGCGGTCGGTGAGCCGGAGGAGGAGCGGCTGCGCATCCTCGAGGCCGTGACGCCCCACATGCCCTCGGGCCGGCCTCGCTACCTGATGGGAGTCGGCCGTCCGCAGGACATCGTGGCGGCGGTCCTCAGAGGGGTCGACATGTTCGACTGCGTGATGCCGACCCGTCATGCCCGCAACGGACACCTGTTTACCTCCGCCGGCGTCATCAACATCCGCAATGCCGCCCATCAGCGCGACCTCGGACCGATCGATCCGGAGTGCGATTGCTATACGTGCCGGCACTACTCCCGCGCTTATCTGCGGCACCTCGACCGCTGCAACGAGATCCTGGGCTGCCGGCTCGGCACGCTGCACAACCTGGCATTCTACTTGCGCCTGATGCACGGACTTCGGCAGGCCATAGGGGAGGGCAGGCTCGGGGGGTTCGCCGCAGATTTTCTGGCGCGGCGGACGGTCGCGGACGCTATGGCATAATGCCGGCCCTTCGCCCTTGGCGGGGCCGGCGTACCGGCCTCGGCCGGGGGTCGACCCGAGGAACCAAGTACATGAATTCATTGATACCCACCGCCTGGGCTGCAACGGCCGCGCCGGGCTCCTCCGGCAGCCCGTTCACGCTGGTCCTGTTCATGGTCGGCTTTTTTGCGATTCTTTATTTTCTGATGATCCGACCACAGCAGAAAAAAGTGAAGGAGCATCAGACGCTCATCTCCAAGCTGGCATCGGGCGACGAGGTGGTGACCAACGGGGGATTGCTCGGCCGCATAGCCGAGGTCGGCGAGCAATTCGTCACCCTGGAGGTGGCCGAGGGCGTGCGCGTGAAGGTGCAGAAAGTCCAGGTCAGCGGTCTTATGCCCAAAGGTACCTTGAAGAGCGCGTGAACCCCGAAAGTTCCGCCGTCGGCTGCCGATGGCCAGCGGAGAGTTCCTCTGATATGCGCGTGCGCGCAACTGCAACGACAGGCACCAGGGAGCCCCTGGTGATCTTCGTGGGTGCGCCACGCCTCATCCGAGGAAGTCTCCACGTCCCGTTTCGGCATAACGACAGGCCCTAGGAAATCATGCTCGAATACGCTCGCTGGAAATACGTCCTGATCGCGGTGCTGTTGGCGGTGGCGATGCTGTTTGCGCTGCCCAACGTGTTTGGCAACGCTCCGGCGTTGCAACTGGCGCACGCGGACCACACGCCGGTCACTTCCGCGGAGGCGGATTCCGTGGCCGCCTATCTCAGGGCGCGGCACATCCCGTATCAGGGCTTTTATGTGCAGAATGGACGCCTGCTGGTGCAATTCGCCGACGTGACCGACCAGCTGAGGGCCCACGACGCGATCGATGCGAAGTATCAGAACGCATATATCTCGGCGCTGGCGCTGATGCCGCTCACTCCGGCATGGCTGCGCAATCTGGGCTTGAAGCCCATGCCGCTCGGCCTGGATCTTCAGGGAGGGCTCAATCTGCTCTATCAGGTGGATATCAAGAGTGCCGTATCCGAACTGCTGCAGACGTACTCGCAGGATGCGGGCCGGGCACTGGCCGAGGCCGGGATCCGGACGGGCGGCATTTCGGTTGTGATGACCGGCGGCAGCGCGGTACCCAATGCCGTGCGCATCGTGCTGGCCCACAAGGCCGACACGACCGCCGCGAAGAGGGCCCTGAGCCGGCCCTTGCAGGGGCTTACGATCACGACCCGGGACACTTCTGCGGGCGTGATCCTGCAGGCCGTGATGCCCCAGGCGCAGCTACGCCAGCGGGAGAACTACGTCATCGAGCAGAGCATCACCACGCTGCGCAACCGCGTGAATCAGCTGGGCGTGTCCGAGCCCATCGTGCAGCGCCAGGGGAACGATCGCATTGACGTGCAATTGCCCGGCATCCAGAACCCGGCTGAGGCGGCCAACCTGCTCGGTCAGGTGGCGACGCTGCAGTTCCGGCTCAACGACATGCAGCACAATCCGCTTGAGGCCGAGCAGACCGGCAATGTGCCGCTCGGCGACCAGCTGTTTACGGACACCTCATCCGGCTTCCCGGTGCTGTTGAAGCGGCAGGTGATCGCCACCGGCGATGAACTCACCGACGCCACCGTCGGCGAGAGCACCCAGGGTCCGGCGGTCAACATCACGCTGGACAGCCGTGCCGGCGAAAACATGCTGCGCACGACCAAGGCCAACGTGGGCAAGCAGATGGGCGTGGTGCTGATCACCAAGCACAGCGTGAGTTCCGTGGTGAACGGCAAAAAGGTCATCCGTTATGTCACGAAAGAGAAAGTCATCAATGACGCCACCATCCAGGGTGTGTTTTCCGATCGCTTCCAGATCACCGGGTTGACGCTGGGCGACGCACAAGACCTCGCCATTCTGCTGCGCTCGGGCTCGCTCCCCGCGCCGATCGCGCTGGTGGGCGAGCAGATCATCGGCCCGAGCCTCGGCCGGCAGAACATCAAGTGGGGCATCACGGCGCTCGTAATCGGCATGCTCGGCGTGCTGGCGTTCATGGCGATCTATTACAAGGTGTTCGGCCTGGTGGCCGATCTGGTGCTGATCGCGAACGTCGTGCTGCTGGCGGCGCTACTGTCCATGATGCACGCTTCGCTGTCGCTGCCGGGTATCGCGGGCATCATCCTGACGGTGGGTATCGCAGTCGACGCCAACGTGCTGATATACGAGCGTATACGCGAGGAGCTCAGAAAAGGCGTATCGCCGCAGGCGGCGATCCGCGCGGGGTTCGAGAAGGCTTTTTCCGCTATCCTGGATTCCAATATCACGACGGGAATCGCGGGGCTGGTGCTGTGGATCTTCGGCACCGGCGCGATCCGCGGCTTTGCGGTAGTGCTGGTTCTCGGCATCGTGACCTCCATGTTCACGTCGCTGATGGGCAGTCGTGCCCTCGTCACGCTCATGTACGGCGGACGCAAGAAGCTCGTCAAGCTGCATATCTAACAGGTTACCCGGGGTTCGCACGTGGAATTTTTCAGCCATCAAACCAACTACCCGTTCATGGCCACGCGCAAGGTGTGGTACGGGCTGTCGATCGTGCTCATGGTCGCCTCGCTCACGCTGCTGTTCACCCGCGGCTTGAATTTTGCCATCGACTTCACCGGCGGCGTCAGCGCCCAGGCGAGTTTCCCGGTGGCGGCAAACTTGTCCGCCGTGCGCGCACAGTTGGCGGCCGCGGGGTTTCACGATGCGGTGGTCGAGTACGTCGGCTCCTCACGGCAGATCGCAGTCCGCCTGCCGCCCGAGCCGGCTTTGAAGGTCGAGCAGTTGCGCGCCCGGGTGGATGCGGCGCTGAAGGCCGTCAACCCACGAGTGTCGGGACTGTCGCTGTCGGTAGTCGGGCCGCAGGTCGGCTCGCAGCTGGAAACGAGCGCCATGTGGGCGTTGGCGGGAACGCTAGCGCTGATATTCATGTACATCGCCTGGCGTTTTCACACCTGGCGGCTCTCCCTCGGCGCCATCCTGGCGGTAATTCACGATCCAATCCTGGTGCTTGGGTTCTTCGCCGCCACGCAGATGTCATTCAATCTCAACGTCGTGGCGGCGGTGCTGGCGGTCATCGGCTATTCGCTCAACGACACGGTGGTGGTGTTCGACCGTATTCGCGAGCGCTTCGAGGGCAACCGCCGGCTCGCGCCGCAGGTCGTGCTCGATCAGGCGATCAACCAGACGCTCTCGCGGACCATCATGACCAAAGTGGTGACCTCCATCGTGGTGGTCGCTCTGCTGGTGCTCGGGGGGCCGGTGCTGCGGGGATTCTCGGCGGCGCTTCTGATCGGCATCCTCGCCGGTACGTACTCCTCGATTTACATCTCGAGCTCGATCGCGCTGCAGTGCGGCCTCACGGCCGAGCATCTCTTTCCGACCGTGCGCAAGACCGCGGCCGATCACCTGCCCTGAAGGTGCAGCCGGACCCGGGACAGCTCAAGGTGCACGCTCTGCTCAATATCGCGGTCCGGGCCGCCCGGCGCGCCGGCGAAGTCATAGTCCGCAGCTTGAACAGCCTGGAGGCGCTGACCATCACCTCCAAGGGGCGCAACGACTTCGTGTCCGAGGTCGACCGGGCCGCCGAGGCGGAGATCATCGGCATCATCCGCCGCCACTATCCCGATCATGCGGTGCTTGCCGAGGAAAGCGGTGCGAGCGGCGAGCACGACACGCTCTGGATCATCGATCCGCTCGATGGCACGACCAATTTTCTGCACGGCTTTCCGGTGTTCGCGGTATCCATCGCCTGCCAGCAGAAGGGACGGCTCGAGCACGCCGTCGTCTACGATCCGATGCGCCAGGAGCTGTTTACCGCCTCGCGCGGCGGCGGCGCGCACCTCGATAACCGCCGCATCCGAGTGAGCAAACAGCGTTCGCTCGAAGGAGCGCTCATCGGTACGGGTTTCCCTTTCCGGGGCTCCGATCGCTACCTCGATGCCTACTTCGCCATGCTGAAGGCGGCCATCCAAAACACGGCAGGAATACGCCGCCCCGGCGCCGCGGCCCTCGATCTGGCTTATGTCGCGGCCGGACGGACCGACGGGTTCTGGGAGATCGGTCTTTCGCCCTGGGACACGGCGGCCGGCACTCTTCTCGTGCAGGAGGCAGGCGGCCATATCGGTACCCTCACGGGCGCCGAATACACTCAAGGCGGCCACGTCATCGCCGGTACGCCCAAGGTCTACGCCGCGCTGGTCGAGCTGTTTGCGCCGTTCGTGCCCGAGGGGCTGCGCAGCTGCTAAGCGGCGTCGACCCGAGTCTGTCGCGCGACCGGCCAGCTCGATTTCAGGGGTGGGCGCGTGTACAGTCCCGGGATGAAATCCCAACTTTTCGCGACAAAAACGGTCGCTGAAATCGAGGCAGCGGACGCGGCGGATGCCGCGGGCCACAAGCTGAACCGCACGCTCTCGGCTACGGCGCTCACCATGCTCGGTATCGGTGGGATCATCGGCACCGGGATTTTCGTTCTCACAGGGGTGGCCGCGGCGCAGCATGCCGGTCCGGCCCTGGTGCTGTCGTTTCTCATCGCCGGCGTCGGCTGCGCGTTCGCCGGCCTGTGCTACGCCGAATTCGCTGCCATGGTGCCCGTATCCGGCAGTGCTTACTCGTACACCTACGCCACCCTGGGTGAAGGGATCGCGTGGTTCATAGGCTGGAACCTCATCCTCGAGTATCTGTTCGCGGTGGCGACAGTCTCGGTGGGGTGGTCAGGGTACGTCAACCGGCTGTTGAGCGATTTCGGCATGCACATCCCATATGCCCTGTCTCATGCGCCCTTTATGCAGGCCGCGCCGGACAGCTTCTCCATCGTGCACTCCGGCGCCATCCTCAATGTGCCGGCGGTGCTGATCGTGGCGGCCCTTACCACGGTCTGCTACATCGGTATCAAGCAGTCCTCGGAGTTCAACGCCGTCATCGTGAGTCTCAAGGTCGCGGTGGTGGTGCTGTTCATCGTGATGGGGCTCGGCTTCGTCCAACATGCCAACTGGCAGCCTTTCATCCCGAGAAATGCCGGTCGGGGCGAGTACGGGTGGAGCGGGGTCTTTGCGGCTTCGGGCGTGATTTTCTTCGCCTACATCGGGTTCGATGCGATTTCCACGACTGCGCAGGAGGCCAAAAACCCCCAGCGCGACATGCCGATCAGCATCCTCGCCAGCCTGGTCATCTGCACGCTGCTCTACGTGGCGGTCTCGGCGGTGCTCACCGGCATGGTGAGCTACAAGAAGCTCGATGTTGCGGCACCCATCGCGCTTGCCTTGAATGCGTATCCGCAGCTGCATTGGGTGGTGCTGCCGGTAGACCTGGGTGCGATTCTCGGCATGACCTCGGTGATGCTGGTCATGACCCTCGCGCAAGCGCGCATTTTTTATTCGATGGCGCAGGACGGGCTTCTGCCGCAGACGTTTTCCAAGATCCATCCGAAGTTCCGCACGCCTTCGACGGGCACGCTGGTCACGGGCGTATGCGGGGCCGTCATCGGCGGGCTGTTTCCCGTCGGGGTGCTCGGTGAGCTGGTCTCGATCGGCACACTCATGGCCTTCGTTACGGTGTGCATCGGCGTGCTGGTTCTGCGTCATACCCGTCCCGATCTCGAGCGTCCGTTCAAGGTGCCGGCGCCGTGGTTTACCTGCATCGGCGGCGCGGTGGTGTGCGGCACGATGATCGTCACATTGCCGCCGACCACTTGGATCCGCCTGGTGGTGTGGACCGTCATCGGCGCAGTGGTTTACGCGCTGTACGGCTATCGCCACAGCAAGCTGCACAAGCCCGCCGCGCGGTCTGTGGCCGAGCAGCCGGCCGAGGCCGAGTAAGCATGCGTGCGCGCTTGCCAGCCTTCGCGACACTACGCCCGGAATAATGTGATGGGGAAAATCTGTTGCGGCGACGTTCCTACGCCCCATCGCCGCCTCGAGTGAACGGTCCGGACGGGCTCGAGCGGAAACAGCCCTTTGCAGCCGGCGGCCCAGCACGTACCGTATCGGGCATGGATTCCCCCGACATCCGCATCGTCCTCGTCGAGCCCTCGCACCCCGGCAACATCGGGGCCGTCGCCCGCGCGATGAAGAACATGAGGCTCGAGCAGCTCTTCCTGGTGAGCCCCCGTCAGTTCCCTCACAGCGAAGCTATAGCTCGCGCTTCAGGTGCCGATGACCTGCTGGAGCGTGCGCGCGTCGTCGATACGGTACCCGAGGCGCTGGCCGGTTGTGGCTTTATCGCGGCAACCACCTCACGCGAGCGGGATCAGTATTTCCGCGTTGCGGACGTTCGGGATGGCGCACTGAGGATCCTGCGCGAGAGTGCGCGAGGTCCGATCGCGGTCTTGTTCGGATCGGAGCGCGCGGGCCTTACCAACGAGCAGCTCGAGACGGCGCATCTGTTGATCCGCATCCCGGCGAGCGACGCTTATCCTTCGCTCAACCTCGCCATGGCGGTGCAGATCGTGGCGTATGAGCTATACCGCGCCCGGGGTGTCCCGATCGATCCGGCTGCAGGAGCAGCGAGTCCGCTTGCGGACCCGCAGGACATGCAGCGGCTGTATGCGCATCTGGCGCAGGTGCTGGAGGAAATCGACTTCCGCGATCGCACCCAGAGCGGTACGCATCTCATGGCACGCATCCGACGGTTTCTGCAGCGCGCCGAGCTCGATCGCAATGAGGTCAACATTCTGCGCGGCATCCTGACGGCCGTGCAGCAGCGGCGCCGGCCCGCGCGGCGTAATGCCCCATGACAAAATCGCCGGGAGCGATTTTGGACGGTGCGCAGCACCGGCCCCAGCGGGGCGAGTCCCAGGACGGGACGAGCACTAAATCGCCGGGAGCGATTTTGGACGGTGCGCAGCACCGGCCCCAGCGGGGCGAGTCCCAGGACGGGACGAGCACTAAATCGCCGCCGGGGAATTTGAGTGCAGCGAATGCGCCGCCCCACAGTGGGCCGCGGAGCAAGGATGGCGCAGCGGGCAGCGCAGCGGAATGGGCCGAGGAGGAGCCGGGCAAGGAGCCTGCTGTCATTTATCTAGACTATGCGGCCACGACCCCCGTGGACCCGGCTGTGGCCGAGGCCATGGTCCTTAGCCTCAGGGAAGAAGGCCGGCTAGGCAATCCCTCCTCGATGCACCTCCCGGGGCGGCGAGCGGCCGGGCGGATCGAGGCGGCACGCGCCCAGGTCGCGGCGCTGATCGGCGCAGCCCCCGAGGAGATCATATTCACCTCGGGCGCCACCGAGTCGAACAACCTGGCCGTGCTCGGCGTGCCGCGCGCCAACGCGCACCGCGGCAGGCATGTGGTGAGCTCGCGGATCGAGCACAAGGCAGTGCTCGATCCGTGCAAGCGCCTTGAGAAGGAAGGTTTCACGGTGACGCTGGTGCACCCCGATCGCACGGGCAGGATCGATCCACTGGCGCTCGCCGCGGCGCTTCGCGCAGATACGGTGCTGGTGTCCGTCATGCTGGTCAACAACGAGGTCGGCGTGATTCAGGATGTGGAGGCCATCGGTGCCCTGTGCCGCGCGCGCGGCATTTTGTTTCACACCGATGCAGCGCAGGCGGCCGGCAAGATTCCGATTGATGTGCGTGTGCTGCCAGTCGATCTGATGTCTTTCACGGCGCACAAGCTCTACGGGCCGATGGGGATCGGGGCTCTGTACGTCCGCTCCGGAGCGAGGTCGCATCTGCAGCCGATAATGTTCGGCGGCGGCCAGGAAAGGGGTTTGAGGCCCGGAACGCTGCCCACGCATCAGATCGTCGGATTCGGGGCCGCCTGCGAGCTGGCCCGGCAGGCACTGGCGTCGGAAAGCGCGCGGCTCATTTCGTTGCGCGAGAGGCTATGGACGGAGCTGGCCGCTCTCGGCGGCGCCCATCTCAACGGAGAGGGCGCGCCGCGCGTACCGGGGATCCTCAACGTGTCCTTCGAGGACGTGCAGGGAGAGAGTCTGGTCGCGGGACTGAGCGAACTCGCGATATCGACCGGCTCGGCTTGCAACTCGGCCTCCGCCGAGCCTTCTTACGTGCTGCGTGCCTTGGGCAGAGATATCGAGCTGGCCCAGAGCTCGCTGCGCTTCAGTATCGGCCGCTTTACCACGTCCACCGAGCTGGCCGCGGCCGCGGCCGCGGTCCGCCGGGAGCTGAAGCGGCTGAGAGCGCTTTCGCCGGCCTCGGAGGCCACGCACCCGGATCTGGAGGGGGATGAGAGCTGCGTGGTGGGCGAGGCGGGCGGTCCGGGACAGGAGGTCTGGGTTCAGTTCAAGCTACGAGTCCGGGACGGGTTGGTGGAGAAGGCGTCTTTCAAGGCCTTCGGCTGCCCGCATACCCTGGCTGTGCTCGGCTGGGTGGCTGATCGGCTCGTGGGGCGGAGCTACGCGGAGCTGGTGCCGGGAACGCCGGCGGACTGGGCCCAGCAGCTTGCCGTGCCGGTGGAGAAGCTGGGCCGGCTCCTCAAGATCGAAGATGCGTTGCACGAATGCTTGCGAAACTGGTCGGAGGTGTAGAATC
>JAJZVF010000096.1 GCA_021845825.1 Pseudomonadota bacterium
GCGCAGCGGATCACGCACGTGCGCCTCATCTACCCCTGCGATCAGCATCGCCTCATCGGCCGATTTCGGCATAAACGGGCTTGAGCCCGCCTACAAGTCCAGCGACAGCTGTGGAGTTTCGGCGCGCGGCGGCCTGAACAACCCAACCTCGAGGCCGCCCGACCGCCCGGTCTCCAGACCGAGCCGTCGGCAAGCGATGTGGAACCGGTTGCGCAGCAGCTCCGCGAACGGCCCGGAGCCCCGCATGCGGGAGCCGAAGCGCGGATCGTTCTCTTTGCCGGCGCGCATCTGCCGCACCAGCGACATCACGTGCTCCGCGCGCTCGGGATAGTGGGCGGCGAGCCATTCCTTGAACAGCGCCTTCACCTCGTAGGGCAGACGCAGCACGATGTAGGTAGCCCAGCCGGCGCCGGCATCCGCGGCGGCGGCGAGGATGCTCTCCATCTCCTGGTCGGTGAGCGCGGGGATCACCGGCGCCACGAGCACGCCGCTCGGCACACCGGCTTCGTTCAGAGCACGTACGGCCTCGAGCCGGGCGCGGGGCGAGGCGGCCTGCGGCTCCATGCGGCGCTTCAACTCCGGATCCAACGTGGTGATGCTGATGCCCACGCTCACCAGGTTGTCACGGGCCAGCTGCCCGAGCAGGTCCAGGTCGCGCAGCACCAACGTCCCTTTGGTGATGATGGTGAGCGGATGGCGACAGCGGGCGAGCACCTCGAGGATGTCGCGGGTGACACGCATGCGCCGCTCGATCGGTTGATAGGGATCCGTGTTCGAGCCCAGATTGATTGGCGAGCAGCGATAGCCGGGGCGGGCGAGCTCACGTTCCAGCAATTTGCCCACATCCTGCTTATAGAACAGCTTTGTCTCGAAATCCCACCCCGGCGACAGACCGACATAGCTGTGACTGGGTCGTGCGTAGCAGTAACAGCACGCGTGGGCGCATCCCCTGTAGGGATTGATCGACTGCGTGAAGGGGATGTCAGGGGAGTCATTGGTGCTGATGACGCTGCGGGCACGATCGGGCTCTATGGAGACAGGCAGCGAGTCGGATGCCTCGTCCTGGTACCAACCGTCGTCGACAGCTTCCAGCCGGCGCCGCTCGAACCGGCCCGCGGGATTCGAGATCGCCCCATGACCCTTCAGAGGCCTCGGATCCGCCTTGCCGCCCGCTGCCGTCATCCGCAAACTGTACATCTATCCAGGCTTGTCGTAAAGCGCCCTGAACCTGACTCCGGTCAACCGAAGGAGCGGCCGCGACTGGACGACGGGGACCGGCGCTGCCACTCTTACGGTTCCCTCGACGAGCAGCCTTTTCAACCGACCATGGGGGCTCTGCGCCTCCGGCCCGATCCGCCAATGGTCCCGAACCGTGAAATCCGGAGAGCAATGAACAACGAATCCCCGTCCCGGCCCGTCCCGGCACCGGACGCCGCAGCCGAAAGCGCCGCGCGCGCGCGTCAATCACAGCTCACCAAACCCCCGGGCTCGCTCGGACGACTGGAGGATCTCGCCTGCTGGCTCGCCGGCCGCCTGCGCCAGCCCGTACCCGACATGCCGCGCTGCGAAGTCGTCGTGTTCGCGGCCGACCACGGCGTCGCCGCCCAGGGCGTCTCGGCGTTTCCCCAGGCGGTCACCGGCCAGATGCTCGCCAACTTCGCCGGCGGCGGCGCGGCGATCAACGTGCTCGCCAAGCTCCATGACTGCCGGATCGAGGTGGTCGACGTGGGGGTGGCCACCGATGCCCCGCCGCCTTCCGGCGTACGCAACGAGCGGGTGCGGGCGGGGACTCGCGACCTCTCGGAGACGGCCGCCATGACGGCCGAGGAAACCCGCAAGGCGCTCGCTGTGGGTGCGCAATGCGCCCGCCGGGCGGTGGATCGGGGCGCGCGTCTGTTGATCGCCGGCGACATGGGTATTGCCAACACCACGGCCGCGGCGTGCCTGATCTGCGCGTTCACCGGCGTTGAGCCGACACGAATCGTGGGGCGCGGCACGGGCGTGGACGATCCGGGCTTGCAGCACAAGGTCGCCGTGGTGCAGGCGGCGCTGAGGCGTGTGGCGGGTACCCGCCCCGGCCGCTCGCTGCTCGATGCGGTGCGTGCACCGGCCGACGACGGGGAACGCTCGCCGGCCGCGTTCGAGATTCTGCGCGAGCTCGGTGGCCTCGAGATTGCGGCCATCGCCGGCTACTATCTGGAGGCGGCGCGCCTCGGCGTGCCGGTGCTGGTGGATGGCTACATCTCCACCTCGGCGGCACTGGCCGCCGTCCGCCTGTCGCCCGCAAGCCTCGAGTGGATGCAGGCCGGCCACCGCTCGGCGGAAGCCGGCCACCGCGTTGCGCTCGAGACGCTCGGCCTCGTACCGCTGTTGGACCTGGACATGCGCCTCGGAGAAGGTACCGGCGCGGCGCTCGCGCTGCCCATCGTGCGCGCCGCGCTCGCGCTGCATCGCAACATGGCCACCTTCGCCGAAGCGGGGGTCGCGGAAAAATCCGCCCCTGCATGAGACCTGCGGCCGGCACGCATCTGCGGGGCCTGAGGCTGGCCGCCCAGTTCCTCACCCGCCTGCCGGTGCGGCGGATCGAGGACTACTCGCCGCTCGAGCTGGCGCGCTCGGCGCTGTGGTTCCCGGCCGTGGGGTTGGGTCTGGGGGTCGTCACGCTGTTGCCGGCGGTCATTCCCGGACATCAGCCGTTGTTGACGGCTGCACTCGGCGTGCTCGCCTGGACGTGGATGAGCGGCGCACTGCATCTCGACGGGCTGGCGGATCTCACGGATGCTCTGGCCGCCTCGCATCGCGATCCGGATCGGTTCCTCGCCGTGCTGTCCGATCCGCACGCCGGCACTTTCGGCGTGGTGAGCGTCGTGCTGGTGCTGCTGCTGAAGACCGCCGCGCTCGCCTCGCTTGCCCGCCTGCCGCTGCTTCCGGTGCTATCGGCGCCCCACGGTCTCATCGTCGATGTCGTTCCGCCTTTCGCAGCGACGCTGTGTGCCGTGGCATTGATCCCGGCCTGGGCGCGCTTGGGGCCGCTTCTCTGGAGACGCTGGCTGCGGCCGCTCAAACCCGGTCAGGGCGAGCGCTTCGCGCAGCATCCGCTGCACGGCGGTTGGATCCTCTCATGGGTGCTCGCGCTGCTGGCTGCCAGCGCACTACTCGCGCCCGTGCTGTGCCTGGCGCCGCTCGCGATCGCCGGCTGGGGATACTGGCTGAAGCGCCGCGTCGGCGGCATGAGCGGGGATTGCCTTGGGGCCGGCATCGAGGTCTGCGAGACGGTGTTGATCATCGCGCTGGCGCTGGCGAGCGCCTGATTCCGCTTCCTATTTCAGACGAAGCGTCAACCCCGCCGTCACGAGAAACACCTGGTCGCAGGCCGCCGCCACGGCCTGATTGAGCCGGCCTTGCTCGTCGCGGAACAGCCGCGCGGCCGAACTCGCGGGCACGATGCCGCCGCCAACCTCGTTGCTGACCAGGATCACGGAGCACGGATCGCTCGAGAGCGCCTCGATAAATTCGCCCCGCTCGCGGCGCCAGCCATCAATGTCGGCG
Organism: Pseudomonadota bacterium; assembly: GCA_021845825.1. Taxonomy (GTDB): domain Bacteria; phylum Pseudomonadota; class Gammaproteobacteria; order Steroidobacterales; family Steroidobacteraceae; genus 13-2-20CM-66-19. Next base: position 3,550 of record JAJZVF010000096.1, read on the forward strand.
GCTATCTCAGCCTGCGCTGCGGAGGATGGCACGCCTCCCGGGGGCCACAGGCAGTTGGACGCCCACAGAGTCAGGCAATCGACCAGCAGTACGCCTCCCGCGCATGCCTCCTCACGCAGAGCGCTCGCCAATGCAATCGGCGCCTCGCGCACTCGCCAGTGGCCGGGACGCTCGCGCCGGTGCGCCTCGATACGCGCGGCCATCTCCGCATCCGTCACCGCGGCGGTCACGATGCAGCAGACCTCGCCGGAAGACTCCGCCGCCTTGCGCGCCGCAAGCGCGCTCTTGCCGCTGCGGGCACCGCCGAGGAACAAGGCTTTCATGTCAAACGGCATCCTTCAGCGCGATGTCCGCCTCGGCCAGCCGTTGCGGATCGGGGCGCACCCGCGCCGGGATGAGCTTGCGCGCGGCCATCTGGTCCTTCGGGGTATTGATGCTGTCCAGGGCGATCAGTTCGCCGGCGCGCAGGTAGCAGGCGCTGAAGGCGCGCGCGGCCGGATCGCCCCGCAGCACGACCGAGTCGTAGCCCTGACCGATGCCGACGATGACGAGCTTCAGATCGTACTGGTCCGACCAGAACCAGGGTACCTTGTCATGCGCCGTGGTCATCCCGAGCAGATTGAGCGCCGCGCTCGTGCCCTGCTCGAAGGCGTTGTCGACCGATTCCAGGCGCAGCCGCCGTCCGTAGTGCAGGCTCGGATGGTTGGTGCAGTCCCCCGCGGCGTAGATTGCCGGGTCCGACGTACGGCAATACTCATCCACCACCACGCCGTTTTCACAGACCAGCCCAGCGGCAGCAGCCAGTTCCACGGCGGGCATTACGCCCACGCCGATCAGCACCATGTCCGCGGGATACTCGCTCCCGTCCTCGGTGACCACCCCGCGGACCCGCCCATCGCCGTGCGCGGCCAGTGCGCGAACCCCGATATTGCAATGGATCGCCACCCCGTGACGGGCATGCTCCGCTTCATAGAGCACCGAAACTGCCGGGCAGGTGACACGGCTCATCACCCGGTCGGCCATCTCCAGCACCGTGACCATCAGGCCGAGTTCCCGGGCGGTGGCCGCGACTTCCAGGCCGACATAGCCTCCGCCCACGATGACCAAGCGCCCACCGGCCGACAGGCCGCCACGGAGTCTGTCTGCGTCGGCGATCGTGCGTAAGGTATGGACGCCCTTCAGATCGGCGCCCGGCACCTCGAGCAGGCGCGGTCGGCACCCCGTGGCAAGCAGGAGCGCGTCATACGGTAGCGTCGAGCCATCATCGAGGCGGATGCGCTGCTCGCGCCTCAAGATCTCCTCGACACTGCGACCTGACCGCACCTCGACCGAGTACTGCTCGTAGAATTGCTGCGGGCGCAACAGCAGCCGCTCGCGCTCCAGCGCCCCGGCCAGATACTTTTTGGAGAGCGGTGGACGCTGATACGGCAGCCATGGCTCATTCCCCACAATGATGAGGTTGCCGGCGAAGCCTTTGCGGCGCAACGTATCGATGGCCTGGACGGCGGCCTGGCCGGCGCCGATGATGACGATGTTCTCAAGCATCTTCTCAGCTTACAGGACGGGCCCGCCTGACCGCACCACCAGGGAGCGAGTCCGGACGACAGGCGCGCCATAATGGTGCATGAGCGATCCAGCCCAAAAGCCTCATAGGTCAAACTTAGGCATTTGAGCCCATTCCCTTCCTGGCATGAAAACTGCAAAAATGTCTCTGCCGGGGCGCCCGACAGGCTTCCATCCTGCCCGAGCGCATGCAGCGCCTCGCGCCGCGGCACGCTAAGCTAGAAGACAACGCCCATCCGGAGAGCCCGCACATGAAATTGGTCACCGCGATCATCAAACCGTTCAAGCTCGACGACGTGCGTGCCGCTCTCTCCGAGATCGGCGTTTCAGGCATGACGGTGACGGAGGTCAAAGGCTTCGGCCGCCAGCGAGGCCACACCGAACTCTACCGCGGCGCCGAATATGTGGTGGATTTCGTACCCAAAACCCGCATCGAGGTAGCGGTACGCTCAGATCTGGTCGATGCGGTCATCGAAGCCATCCTCAAGGCAGCCAAGACCGGCAAGGTAGGCGACGGCAAGGTGTTCGTTACCGATATCCAGCGGGTCATTCGTATCCGCACGGGCGAGACCGACGACGCGGCGCTCTAGACTCATGGACTAAGCTGGATCCGGGCATCGTCCCCGGCCCGTCTCGGTGCCCTAGCGCACGACCCGCATCGGGCGGGCATTGCGCCCGATGCCGAGGGCTCCGCTGCGCACCACCTCGAGAAGCTCCGCGCTTCGACCCAGATCGACCGTGAAAGTATTGATCTCTGCCTCGCTTGCGGTCAGCTCGACGATGAACCCATCCGCGGCAGGATCGAGCACCCGGCCGCCGGTGCGCACCACGTAGCCCCGGACCGCGTCCGTCTGTTCGGGCCGGACCTTGAGCTTGAGCAGGACCAGCTCACGCTCCAGATGTTCTCCCGTGGTCATGTCCTCGACCTTGACCACGTCCACCAGCTTATTGAGCTGATTGACGATCTGAGGGATCACCGCATCCGCCCCCTTGGTGACCAAAGTCAGTCGCGAGACGGTCGGATCGTCCGTGGGAGCCACTGAGAGCGACTCGATGTTGTAGCCGCGAGTGGAAAAAAGTCCGGCAACCCGGCTCAGGGCACCGGCTTCGTTCTGCAGCAGGATGGCAATGATGTGACGCATGGTCCTTGGGGATTCGGAATACCGTCGAAAACCCCAAGAGAATAAATGAAAGAGGCCGGCGGCGGCCATCGGCGAAGCTCCGGGGGCCTTGATTCACCTCAGGTGCGGCGGCGGACGCCGGTGCAAACGGCTCCAGTCGGCACATCAATAGTGTTACATCCGACGGAGCCGGACACCATGAAATGAGGCACAGGCGCAGGGCTGTGCCCGCCGGCGCAGGCGCGCGCGGCTGGAAAAAACCACGCTTTTTGAGCGCCGCCGCGCTAGGCCGCGTACGCTGCCCCGATCCGGCGCCAAGTATTAGCGCCTGGACGTGCGCTCGCATTGCCCCGGTAATCGCCCGCTGCTAGTCTCGGGGACATCTCCCCTTCTGGATGCCTGTAACCCCGACATGAGCGCGCCCCCATGACCGAGACTGCCCCACAGCCCCGCCCCGACGGACACCCGCTGGCCGGCCAGAAAATGTCCGGTGCCCGGATGATCATGCAGGTGCTGGCGGACGAGGGAGTAGAGGCAATCTTCGGCTACAGCGGGGGCGCCATCCTGCCCACCTATGACGCCGTGTTTCTGTTCAACGCGGAGCAGTCACGGGCCGGCGGCAGGCAGATTCCGCTCATCGTGCCCGCCAACGAGCAAGGCGCTGCATTCATGGCGGCCGGTTTCGCCCGTGCGACGGGCCGCGTGGGAGTGTGCTTGGTGACATCCGGTCCCGGCGCCACGAACACGGTCACGCCTGTCCGCGACAGTATGGCCGACTCGGTGCCCATCGTGGTCATCTGCGGACAGGTGGCGCGTGCCTCGATCGGCACCGATGCCTTCCAGGAGGCTCCCGTGACCGCCATCATGGGCTCGGTGGCCAAGCATGTGTTCCTCGTGACCGAGCCGCAACGGCTCGAGGCGACGATGCGCACCGCGTTCGAGCTGGCTCGGACCGGCCGCCCGGGACCGGTGGTGGTCGATGTGCCCAAGGACGTGCAGAACTGGGAAGGCGTCTTCGAAGGTGGCGGCAGGCTGCCCATACCGGGCTACCGCCGCCGCATGAGGGATCTCGCCGAGCACGTGCTCGATGAGCATGCGGCGGCGCGCTTCTTCGAGATGCTGGGCGAGTCTCGCCGGCCGCTGATCTACGCCGGCGGCGGCGTCATCCACGGCGGGGCCGCCACGGAGCTCACCGAGTTCGCCACCGCGTTCGACATCCCGGTGGTGACCACGCTCATGGGCATTGGGGCGATCGACACGACCCACCGCCTATCGATGCGCATGCTCGGCATGCACGGGGCGGCTTTCGCCAACTATGCCGTCGACGATTGCGACTTCCTCATCACCGCCGGCGCCCGGTTCGACGACCGGGTGGCCGGGGTGCCCGCCAAGTTCGCGCGCGGCGCCAGACGAATCGCTCAGTTGGACATCGACCAGGCTGAGATCAACAAGGTAAAGCGCGTGCAGTGGAGCCACGTGGGAATGCTCGCCGAGGCGCTGCGCACGCTCACCGCGTATGGACGGCGCCACGGCTTTCGGCAGGATCTTGGGCAGTGGCACGAGGCGCTCGCGGGGCTCAAGCGCCGCCACGCCATGGGCTACGATCGCGAGAGCCCGCTCATCCAGCCGTATTACGTGATCGAGGAAATCAACAAGCTCACCCGCGGCGAGGCGATCATCTCCACCGGCGTCGGTCAGCATCAGATGTGGGCGGCGCAATACTGCGATTTCCGCCGGCCGCGCCTGTGGCTGACCTCCGGCAGCATGGGTACCATGGGCTTCGGGCTGCCCGCCGCGATCGGCGCACAGCTTGCCCATCCGCGCACTCTGGTGGTGGACATCGACGGGGACTCCAGCATCCGCATGAATCTCGGCGAGCTCGAGACCGTCACCACCTACGATCTGCCGATCAAGATCGTGGTCCTCAACAATTTCGGCGACGGCATGGTCAAGCAGTGGCAAAAGCTCTTCTTCAAAGGACGGCTTTCCGCCAGCGATCGCTCGCTGCACAAGAAGGACTTCATCAAGGCGGCCCAGGCCGATGGTTTCCCGTATGCGGTACGCCTGCACCGAAAAGAGGACGTGCCGCGGGTGGTCGCGGAATTCCTCGGCTCCCCGGGGCCCGCCTTCCTCGAGGTGATGATCGACCCGGATGCGGGAGTGTATCCCATGGTCGGCCCGGGCCAGACTTACGAGGAGATGATCACGGGGGATTTCATTGCCTCGCGCACCAAGGTGGACATCAAGCCGCCGGGTCCCTCGGAAATGTTCTAGGCCTTCGCTGAGAATCTGCCCGTGAAATATCTGCACACCATGGTTCGCGTGACCGACCTTGCTGCCTCGCTGCGCTTCTACTGCGATGCGCTCGGCTTACGGGAACTCTCGCGCAAGGACTACCCCCAGGGCCGCTACACGCTGGTGTTCCTGGCCGCCCCCGGCGACGACTCATCGCAGGTGGAGCTTACCTACAACTGGGATCCCGAGAAGTACACGGCAGGACGCAATTTCGGCCATCTCGCCTACTCGGTCGATGACATCTACGCGGCTTGCCGGCGCCTTCAAGACCACGGCGTCGTGATCAACCGGCCGCCCCGCGATGGCCGCATGGCCTTCGTGCGCTCGCCGGATGAGATCTCGATAGAGCTGCTGCAGCGGGGCGAGCCCCTGCCGCCGGCCGAGCCGTGGAAGTCGATGCCGAATGTCGGCAGCTGGTAGGAGCCGGTCCCCTCCCCGGCGCACCCCGGCATGCCGACCGAGAGCCCCGAGGCGCTCATCGAGCGCTACCTGCATGCGCAGATTCCGCTTTCCGCGGTCATGGGCGTCCGCGTTGCGCACGCGACGGCCGGCCGTGTCCGCCTCACGGCGCCGCTCGCGCCGAATATCAACCACAACGAGACGGTGTTTGGCGGCAGCGCCGCATCCGTGGCCACACTGGCGGCCTGGACTCTGTTGCATCTTCGGCTCACCGCCGAGGGACTGAGCGCGCGCGTGCTCATCCAGCGCAGCCGCATGGAATACCAGCGGCCCATCCCGGGAGACTTCGAGGCCCGCTGCTGCTTCGAGGATGCGCTCGCCTGGGAGCGCTTTCGCACCGTGCTCGGACGGCGCCGCCGGGCCCGCATCAGGCTCACCGCCGAGCTCATCTACCGGGACGAACGGACGAGCGCGTTCGAAGGGGAATTCGTGGCGATCGTCTCGCACCGAGACGCCAGTGGAACTGCGGCGCGGGACGGCGCACAATGTACATAGTTAGAATCGCCCGGTTCCAAACCCAGTCCGCAAACGCGTAACGACCCAAACAAGGGGAAGCTCGCCATGAGTAACGCCGAGATTCGAGGGCTGTTCGTCTGGCACGAATTGATGACGACCGACCCGCAGGGCGCGGCGGCGTTCTACGCTGGGGTGTTCCGCTGGAAAACGCAGCTGTCCAGCGTGCCCGGCCACACGCTGTGGATGAGCGGGGAAGTCGGGGTGGGAGGGCTCATGGCCCAGCCCGAGGAGGCGCGCATGGGTGGCATGCCGCCCAGCTGGCTGGTCTACCTGGGCACAGTCGACGTTGATGCCACGGTGCAGGCGGCCCAGCGTCTTGGCGGACGGGTCGTCAAAGACGCGGTAGACATCCCGGCCATCGGCCGTTTCGCCGTACTCGCGGACCCGCAAGGGGCGGTCTTCGCGGTCTTCACGCCGGCCGCGCCGGCACCCGGTGGCGCCGCCGCCTCGAGGGTGATTTCGCAGTTCTCCTGGCACGAGCTCGCGACCTCCGACCCCCAGGGCGCGTTCGATTTCTATTCGACGCTGTTCGGCTGGAAAAAGGGCGACGCCCACGACATGGGCGCAGGCCACGTCTACCAGATCATCGAGCGCGAGGGGACGATGATCGGTGGCATCTATCGGCTGCAGGACCCTTCGAGACCGCCGTACTGGCTGGCCTACGTCGAGGTTGACGACCTCGACGGCGCGGTGGCGAGCGTGCGCGCCGCCAAGGGCCAGATCGTCCAGGAACCGCACGAGGTACATGGCGGGGATCGGGTCGCCCGGATTCTCGATCCGCAGGGCGGCGCCATCGCGCTACACGAGCGGCACGCAGTGATCGCTTCGCCAGCCGGCAAGCCCGCCGGGCAGTCCGCAGCCGACAGGCGGTCCGGACAGGGCACCGCGAAGCGCACGGGCGCCCGCAGCGCTGAATCCGAGGCGAGTACCCGCTCCAAAGTTAAAATCAAGACCACGGTAGAAGCCGTTGGATCCAAGGCTGCGGCCGGCAAAAGGACGGCCAAGCGCCCGGCGACCAAGGCTGCGGCCGGCAAAAGGACAGCCAAGCGCCCGGCGACCAAGGCTGCGGCCGGCAAGAGGACAGCCAAGCGCCCGGCGACCAAGGCTGCGGCCGGCAAGAGGACAGCCAAGCGCCCGGCAACCAAGGCTGCGGGCCGCAAGAGCGCGAAGGTGAAGAAGCCAACCAGAGCCGGCTCGGGCAGGACAGCCGCCCTCAAACGCACGGCCGCGAAGGCCGCGAAGCGCAAAATCGCCCGGCGGCGATAGCCTGATGCGCTGACTCGGGCATTGCTCCCCCATCCGCTGCGCGGGTCCGGCTTGGCGACGCGGCGGGGCAGATTTCCGGCCGTGCGAAGCCTGTCTCTCACCGCCGTGCCGCGCAAGCAGGGGTCGCCAACCGTGAACTTGCTCGTCGCCTAGTATCGATGGTTCGCTCAAA
>JAJZVF010000097.1 GCA_021845825.1 Pseudomonadota bacterium
CCCCCCACAGTACCTGCGCGATATCCGCCATCCCCAGCGGCATCCCAGGATGCCCCGAATTCGCCCTCTGCACCGCGTCCATCGACAGCGCCCGCAGACAATTGGCCAGCTCTCGGCGTGTGCTCATGCCGCCTTGCCTCCGAGGTAGCGCTCGGCCATCTTCTCGAGCGGCACCGGGCGGATGCGCGCGGCCTGCCCGGCGCTGCCGAAGTCCACGAAGCGCGCCTGGCAGATCTCGCGCGCCGCCGCGGTCGCCGCCTTGAGGAACTTGCGCGGATCGAAGTCCGAGCGCTCGGTTGCGAGCGAGCGGCGCACCGCGGCGCTCATGGCGATGCGGATGTCGGTGTCGATATTCACCTTGCGCACGCCGTGGCGGATGCCCTCCTGGATCTCCTGCACCGGCACCCCGTAGGTCTCCGGGATCTGCCCGCCGTACTCGCGCAGCACCGCGAGCCACTCCTGCGGCACCGAAGAGGAGCCGTGCATGACCAGGTGTGTGTTGGGAATGGCCCGATGGATCTCCTTGATGCGGCCGATCGCCAGCACCTCGCGCGTGGGCCGGCGCGAGAACTTGTAGGCCCCGTGCGAGGTGCCGATGGCGATGGCGAGCGCATCGACCCCGGTGAGTCCGACGAACTGCGCCGCCTGCGCAGGGTCGGTGAGCAACTGCTCGCGGCTCAGCTTTCCCGCCGCCCCCACGCCGTCCTCCTCACCCGCCTCCCCGGACTCGAGCGACCCGAGGCAGCCGAGCTCGCCCTCGACCGACACGCCGACCGCGTGCGCCATGTCGACCACGCGGCGCGTCACTTCAACGTTGTACTCGTACGAGGCGGGCGTCTTCATGTCCTCCCGCAGCGATCCATCCATCATCACGCTGGTGAACCCGGAGCGGATGGAGGCCTGGCAGACTGCCGGACTCGCACCGTGATCCTGATGCATCACGATCGGGATGTGCGGCCAGCTCTCCACCGCCGCCTCGACGATGCGGCGCAGGAACGGCTCGCCGGCGTAGCTGCGCGCACCCGCCGAGGCCTGCAGGATCACCGGACTGTCCGTCTCGGCCGCCGCCTGCATGATGGCCTGCACCTGCTCCATGTTGTTGATGTTGAACGCCGGCACGCCATAGCCGGCCTCGGCCGCGTGATCGAGGAGCTGTCGTAATGAGATCAGTGCCATACCTGTCATCCCCCTGGGGTTCTCGAGCGAAAAGAGACGGACCTGCCGGTGCCTCGGCGGCGCTACCCGCGCTTGCGCGCCACGACGTCGTTGCGCCGCTCGATGAGCCGCCAGATCATCGGCGTGAAGATCAGCTGCATCGCAAGATCCATCTTGCCGCCCGGACACACGATGGTGTTCGGACGGCTCATGAACGCGTCGTGCAGCATCGACAGCAGGTACGGAAAGTCGATGCCGCGCGGATTGGCGAAGCGGACGACGAGAAACGACTCGTCCGCCGTCGGGATGAACCGCGCGATGAACGGATTCGAGGTGTCGACCACCGGCACGCGCTGGAAATTGATGTGCGTGCGCGAGAACTGCGGGCAGATGTAGCTCAGGTAGTCCGGCATCCGTCGCAGAATGACGTCGGTGACCGCCTCCGTCGAATAACCCCGGGAGGCCTTGTCGCGGTGCAGCTTCTGGATCCACTCCAGGTTGATGACGGGCGTCACCCCGATCAGCAGATCCACGTGCTTGGCGACGTTCACCTCATCAGTCACGACCGCGCCGTGCAGCCCCTCGTAGAAGAGCAGATCCGTGTCGCCGGTCAGCTCCTCCCACTCGGTGAATGTGCCGGCCGGCTGGCCGTACGGGGCAGCCTCGGCGTCCGAATGCAGGTACTTGCGCACTCTGCCGGTGCCGTCCTGCCCGTACCTGCGGAACAGTTCCTCGAGCTCGGCAAAGAGGTTCGCGTCCGGCCCGAAGTGGCTGAAGTGGTGATCGCCGCGCGCGGCCGCCCGCGCCAGCTGCTCCTTCATCTGCGCGCGGTCGTAGCGGTGGAAGCTGTCGCCTTCGACGAACGCCGCCTTGATGCGCTCGCGGCGGAAGATCTGCTCGAACGTCTTGCTGACGGAGGTGGTGCCGGCGCCCGAGGAGCCGGTGACCGCGATGATCGGATGCCGTGCGGACATGATACCCACTCCCCCCGGGGCTCAAGCGTTGTGCGTGAACAGGCCCCGCGCGCCGAACAACGGGACATCGAGCTCGAACTCGTTGTGGTCGCGGTGATAGCGCTCGATGCGCTCGACTTCCGAGCGCGCGCCGAACACGAAGCTCACGCGCTGATGCAGGCTCTGGGGCTTGACCTCGAGGATCGGCCCCTGGCCCTCGCTCGCCCGCCCGCCCGCCTGCTCGATGAGATAGCCGATGGGGTTTGCCTCGTAGAGCAGTCGCAGCCGGCCGGGCTCGGTCGGCTCGCGCCTGTCGCGCGGGTACATGCACACCCCGCCGCGCATGAGGATGCGGTGCGTCTCGGCCACCAGCGAGGCGATCCAGCGCATGCTGAAGTCCCGGCCGCGCGGGCCGCTTTGGCCGGCGAGGCATTCATCGACATAGCGGCGGATTGCCGGCTCCCAGTGGCGGGAGTTCGACGCATTGATCGCGAACTCGGAGGTGCTCTCCGGGATGCGCAGCGCAGGGTGGGTGAGCGAGAACTCCCCGATCTCCCGATCGAGGGTAAAGCCGTTCACCCCTTGCCCGGTCGACAGCACGAGCATGGTGGCCGGACCGTAGATCGCGTAACCGGCGCACACCTGGGCGCTGCCGGGCTGCAGGAAATCCTCGGCCGTGGGTGCAGTGACGCCCTCCGGACAACGCAGCACGGAGAAAATACTGCCGACGGATACGTTGACATCGATGTTCGATGAGCCATCGAGCGGATCGAACAACAGCAGGTACGGACCGCGCGGATACTGCTCGGGGATCGCATAGGGGGACTCCTGCGCCTCCGAGACCATGCCTGCGAGGTTGCCGCTCCATTCATTCGTGTGCACGAAGAGCTCGTTCGCGAGCACATCGAGCTTTTTCTGCCGCTCGCCCTGCACGTTCGTCGTGCCGGCATCCCCGAGCGCATTGGCGAGGGCGCCTTTGCCGATGAGCGCGGCGATGCGCTTGCATGCGAGGCGCACATCGTGGATCAGCGCGGTGAATCCCGCGGAGCGGCCGGCGCCGGCTTCCTGATTGAGCCGGCGCTGCTCCTCGACGAGGAAACGCGTGATCGGTGTGGCGGTGAATGCGTCGTAAGTCATGATGGCCCCTCCCCCCCGAAAGGTTCCAGAAACACGCGGCTCGCGCGGATGTCGGCGGCCTCGAGCGTCTCGAGGTCGCCCCTCGTGATGGCAGGCCCGCCGCGGCGCTCGAACAGCCGGCTCGCCTGGCGCAGGCGCGCCCGATCGAGGGCGTTGCGGATGGAGCGGGCGTTGGCGAAGTGCGGCTGCGCCCGGCGCTTGTCGATGTACTCCCGCAGCGCCCCCGCGGCCTCGGGACTGAGGCGGTACTGCATCTGCACGAGCATCAGCTGCGCGATGGCGAAGAGCTCCCCGGGCGTGTAGTCCGGAAAATCGATGTGGTGCGCGATGCGCGAGGACAAGCCGGGATTGCTGCGAAAGAAGGTTTCCATGCGGTCCTTGTAGCCTGCCAGGATCACCACCAGATCATCTCTCTGGTTCTCCATCACCTGCAGCAGAATCTCGATCGCCTCCTGGCCGTAGTCCCGTTCGTTCTCCGGACGGTACAGGTAATACGCCTCATCGATGAACAGCACCCCGCCCATGGCACGCTTGAGCACTTCGCGGGTCTTGGGCGCGGTGTGCCCGATGTACTGCCCCACCAGGTCATCGCGCGTGACGGCCACCAGATGGCCCTTGCGCACATAGCCCAGGCGATGAAGGATCTCGGCCATGCGCATCGCCACGGTGGTCTTGCCCGTGCCCGGGTTGCCCGTGAATGACATGTGCAACGCCGGAGCGCCGGAGCTCAGGCCCACGGCCCGCCGAAGCTTGTCGATGAGCAGGAGCGAGGCGATGTCGCGGATGCGGCTCTTGACCGGCGCAAGCCCCACCAGCTCTCGCTCGAGCCGCTCGAGCACCTCCCCCACGTGCGAGGCGCGAAAGGCTCCCTCCAGATCGAGCGCCTCAGGAGCCTCCCGCCCCTCGGGCGCCTGTGCGTCGCTTGGCACGCTCATGGCTCAATACCGCTCTCCCTCGGGCCTGTCCGTCGCGTACGCACGGGTCGTGTAATGCAGCGTGCGCCCCGCCCCTTCCCGGCGCACGAGGGAGAATCCGGGCTCGCGTCCGGGGCGGTTGACGATGAACGAGAGCCGCACCGACTCGCGCCCGCGGCTCGCATCGAACGCATTCACCTTGATGTAGTGGTTGGGGAATGTCCTGCGGCAGGCGCTCACCTCCGCCATCACGCCCGCGGCGTCGCGCAGGTCGAACATCGGGATGCCGAACATCTCCCAATACGTGTTGCGCGGGTGCGGATCGTCGGTGTATTCGATCGCGATCGCCCAGCCATTGTCGAGGCCGTACTCGATCTGCTTCATGATCTGAGCGTCGCTGAGGTCCGGCAGGAAGGAAAAGGTGCCTTGGGTGATTCTCATGGCAGTATTCCGCTGATGTGCTGACAACGATCAGGCGACCGAGGGCGTCGGCACGAAGTCCGGCGTGTCGGTGCTCGCGTAGTTAAAAGTCACCTCGCCCCAGGTATCGAGCGCCGCTTTGAGCGGGGCGCAGTGCCGCGCGGCCTCGGCGAGGATCTGGGAGCCCTCGACCCAGATATCCCGCCCCTCGTTGCGGGCGAGCACCATCGCCTCGAGCGCCACGCGGTTGGCGGTCGCGCCGGCGGCGATTCCCATGGGGTGTCCGATGGTGCCGCCGCCGAACTGCAGCACCGTGTCCTCGCCGAGGTAGTGCAGGAGCTGGTGCATCTGTCCGGCGTGGATGCCCCCGGAGGCGACCGGCATCACCGCATTCAGTCCCGCCCAATCCTGCTCGAAGAAGATTCCGCGCGGCAGGTCCACGGGGTTGTGCCCCTCGCGCAGCACGTTGTAGAAACCCTGCACGGAGTTCGGATCCCCCTCGAGCTTGCCGACCACCGTGCCGGCGTGCAGGTGATCGACGCCCGCGAGGCGCATCCACTTGCAGATCACCCGGAACGAGACCCCGTGGGTCTTCTGGCGTGTGTAGGTGGAGTGCCCGGCGCGGTGCAGATGCAGCAGCATGTCGTTGCGGCGCGCCCAGCGCGACATCGACTGGATCGCCGTGTAACCGATCACCAGGTCGATCATGACCACGATCGAGCCGAGTTCCTTGGCGAACTCCGCCCGCTCGTACATATCCTCCATGGTCGCAGCGGTGACGTTGAGGTAGTGTCCCTTGATCTCCCCGGTGGCCGCCTGGGCGCGGTTGACCGCCTCCACGCAGTTGAGAAAGCGGTCGCGCCAGTGCATGAAATTCTGGGAGTTGATGTTCTCGTCGTCCTTGGTGAAATCGAGCCCGCCCTTCAGCGCCTCGTAGACCACGCGCCCGTAGTTCTTGCCCGAAAGCCCGAGCTTTGGCTTCACGGTGGCACCGAGCAGCGGCCGGCCGAACTTGTCGAGGCGCTCGCGCTCGACCACGATGCCGGTGGGGGGACCGGCGAAGGTCTTCACGTACGCGGCCGGCAGGCGCATGTCCTCGAGCCTGAGCGCCTTCAAAGGCTTGAAGCCGAATACGTTGCCGATGATCGAGGCGGTGAGATTTGCAATCGAGCCCGGCTCGAACAGGTCGAGGTCGTAGGCGATGTACGCAAAGTACTGGCCCGGCGAGCCGGGCACCGGATCGACCCGGTAGGCCTTCGCCCGATACCGCTCGCACGCGGTCAGGCGATCCGTCCAGACAACCGTCCAGGTCGCGGTCGAGGACTCCCCGGCCACGGCCGCGGCGGCCTCCTCGGGGTCCACGCCCGCCTGCGGCGTGATGCGGAACACGGCCAGCACGTCAGTCGGTGAAGGCTCATAGTCCGGCTGCCAGTAGCCCATCTGCGCATACTTCAGCACGCCGGCCCGATACCGCTCGGCCCCGGTCTTCATCCGGCTTTTCTCACTCGCTGTAATCATGACAGTACCTCTTACGCGCCGTCGCGCACCACTTGCGGGCCCGCTCGGGCGCGCCCGGCTCGGCGGCGCGCCGGCAGATGCGGCTTGCCCCTTGATCTTGCAGACATCGTGGGACTTGATTTTCATTAGGTCCAGTTAGATATTGTTGTCCTCATAATAAGCTTTTCTTATGGATATAAAGACGTGCGCAACGTAACCCTTCGCCAGATGCGGGTGTTTGCCGTGGTGGCCCGGCACCGCTCCTTCACCCGCGCCGCGCGCGAGCTGCATCTCACGCAGCCGGCCGTCTCGCAGCAGATGCGGCTGCTCGAGCAGGAGGCGGGCCTGCCGCTCATCGAGCAGATCGGACGCAGCATCCGCCTGGCGCCCGCGGGCGAGGAGCTGCTGCGCTACGCCAACCAAGTGACCGAGCTGCTGCGCGAGGCCGGCGAGACCCTCGCCGCCATGCGCGGGCTCAAGCGCGGGGTGCTCAAGCTCGGGGCGGTGAGCACTGCCAAGTACTTCGCACCGGCGCTGCTCTCGGCATTCACGCCCGATTACCCGCAGGTCACCATCAAGTTCACGGTCGCCAACCGCGGGGAGATCGTGCGGCTTCTCGGGGCCAACGAGCTCGACCTCGTCGTCATGGGACGTCCGCCGAGCGAGCTGGTCACGGCAGCCGAGGTCTTCGCCCGTCACCCGCTCGTCATCATCGCTCCCCCGCAGCATCCGCTCGCGCGCCGCCGCCGCGTACCGCTCGAGGCGCTCGCGAGCGAGAGTTTCGTCATCCGCGAGGAAGGCTCCGGCACGCGCGCCTCCATGGAAAGCCTGTTCCGCGAGCGCGGGCTGTCGTTTCGCACCTCGATGGAGGTGAGCAGCAACGAGACCATCAAACAGGCGGTGATGGCCGGCATGGGGCTGTCGTTCATCTCCTCGCACACCGTCGGCCTCGAGGTCGAGGCCGGACGGCTGGCAATCCTCGATGTCGCGGGACTGCCGATCGTGCGCGACTGGTACGTGATCAGGCTGAGCGAGAAGATTCTCTCGCCCATCGCCGCGGCCTTCTGGAGCTTCCTGCTTGAGAACGGCGCCCGCATCATCGCGCAAACCGTCGGCGGCCCCTCGAGCGGCAAGCCGGTAAGCCCGCTGCGCAGCGCGGGCACTGTGACCTCCCGGGGGCGCGCCACCACCCGCAACAGTCAAAAAAATGCCTCGTAATCGGCCGCGCCGCAGATCGCGTCGGCTGCGGCATGCGGCCCAGGCGAGCCTTCTACGTATCTCGACGCAACAAGTACGACTTATCCGCCCGCCCCGGCCATGACACACTTTCCCCCGAGATCACCGCTTCGAGGATGCCGCCATGATCACGCGTCGAGCCAATCTGCCCCTGCTCTATGCGCCGCGCGCGCCCGTGCGGTGGCTGCGCACGCTCCTGTCCACCGTCGATGAAGCGGCGGTCGGCTTGTGCCGCGACCTGTGGCAACACGGCGCCGGCGAAGCCCTGCAGCCTGTACGTGTCGCGGTACATCCTATGCGGCCGCGCGCCAGATAAGCGCCACGCGGCGCCCGGGTGGCGCAGCCGCACCCGGACGACTCACGCGGGCGCTGCCCGGGCGGCGCCCGCGGGCGGGGTGCCCGCCGCCGCGGGTGCACTGCGCGCTGCCTTGAGCAGCGCATCGAGCGCCGGCCGATCGACCACCTCCTTCTCGAGCAGCAGCCGCGCGAGGGCCTCCAGGGTGCCGCGCTGCTCGCTGAGTGTCTGCGTGACTCGCTCGTGGGATTCGCGGATGAGCCGGGCGATTTCCTCATCGATGAGCCGCGCCGTCTCCTCGCTGTAGGTGACCTGCTGCGGCATCTCCGGTACGGCGAGGAAGGCGCCCTGACGCGGGGCATCGAAGGTGACCTGGCCGAGGCGCTCGCTCATCCCGTACTGGGTGATCATGTGGCGCGCCATGTCCGTGGCGCGCCGCAGATCGTCCTGCGCGCCGGTCGAGACATCGCCGTACACCAGCTCTTCGGCGACCCGTCCGCCGAGCAGCACGTCCAGCCGGTCGAGCAGCTCGCTGCGCTTGAGCAGGTAGCGCTCTTCCGTGGGCAGCTGCTGGGTGTAGCCGAGCGCTGCGATGCCGCGCGGGATGATCGAGATCTTGCTCACCCGGTCGGCGTGCGGGCGGCTCTCGGCCACGAGCGCATGTCCGGACTCATGGTAGGCCACCGTCTCTTTCTCCTTGGGGTTCATGATGCGGTTGCGCTTCTCGAGCCCGGCGATCACCCGGTCGATCGCCTCCTCGAGATCCGCCATCTGCACCGCCGTCTTGCCCTCGCGCGCGGCATGCAGCGCCGCCTCGTTGATGATGTTCGCCAGGTCCGCGCCGGCGAAGCCGGGAGTCTTCGCCGCGACGACCGCCAGGTCCACATCCGGGGCGAGGACGACGCCCTTGGCGTGGACCTTGAGAATCGCCTCCCTGCCCTTGACATCGGGCCGGTCGACGGCGACATGCCGGTCGAAACGGCCCGGCCGCAGCAGCGCCGGGTCGAGGATCTCCGGGCGGTTGGTGGCAGCGAGGATGATGACCCCGCGCTGCGAATCGAACCCGTCCATCTGCACGAGCAGCTGGTTGAGTGTCTGCTCGCGCTCATCGTTGCCGCCGACACCGGTGATGCCGCGAGCCTTGCCGAGCGCATCGAGCTCGTCGATGAAGATGATGCACGGAGCGCGTTGCTGCGCCTGTGCGAACAGGTCGCGCACGCGCGCCGCGCCCACGCCGACGAACATCTCGACGAATTCCGAGCCGCTGATCGAGAGGAAGGGCACGCCCGCCTCGCCGGCCACCGCCTTGGCGAGCAGCGTCTTGCCGGTGCCGGGTGCACCTACGATCAGCACGCCCTTGGGGATCTTGCCTCCGAGGCGGCGAAAGCGCTGTGGGTCGCGCAGGAACTGCACGACTTCCTCGAGCTCCGCCTTCGCCTCGTCGATGCCCGCGACATCGGCGAAGCGCACACCGGTAGCCGTCTCGACGTACACCTTCGCCTTGCTCTGTCCGATGCCCATGACGGAGCCCATCCCGGCTCCACCCATTCCTTTGCGCATCAGCCAGCCCCACATGAGCATGATCACCGCGATCGGCAAGACCCAGGCAAGGAGCGTGGACAACCAGGTGCTTTGAACCGATCCGCTGAAGCGAACGTGCGCGGCCTGCAGCTCAGAGGTGAGCTGCGGATCCTGCACCCGGTCGGTCACGATCTGGCGCAATTCGGGGGCCGTCTGGGTGCGGGATTCGGCGGCGATCGCATGATATTCGGCGGCCGGAAGGAGCTTGTCCGTCCCTTGAATATCGATTTCCGCATCGATCGTGCTGCGGCCCACCGTTGCCTCGCGCACCTTGCCGGCCGCGAGCAGTGTCTTGAAGTCGCTGTAGGGAATCGTCGTGGTCTGCGGTTTCAAGAAGTAGCTCTGGGCGAGCACGAGGACCAGTATGATCATCGCCACCCAATACCACAGCATCGTCTGTTGCTTGATCGCCACGTAATGTCCGCCGGGCGGCGCCTGCTTCCCGCCAAGTCCGCACCACCGTTTGTGCAGGCGCGCTCCGGCGCCCTCGATATCGGTCCGCTCAACTTGTATCGCAAACGTCCCTTCCGTCCAAGGATGCAACAGCGAAGAGCGCTTGTGGAGAATGCGTATAGCGCCGCTGGCGCGGCATCGGCCCGCTCGGGCGCCGTGCGAGCCGGACCGTGCTCGTGCCCCGAACGCCTGCCCGGGGCATGCACTGCGCCTGCCCAGGCAGTACCATCGGCTGCGAGGGTATTCCGAAAGCGGCGGCGCAGCCCATGGCCTTGCACTCGAGAACAACGCCCGCGTGGCCGATGTTGGCGCTGCTGTGCCTGGCACCGCAGGCACATGCGGCCCGCGTCATGAGCGTCGCGGTGCGCCGTCAAGGCGCCCGCTTCGTGCTCGGCATGCGCCTGCGTATCGATGCGCCGCCGGCGGCCGTGTTCCGCGCACTGCAGGATTATGCCGCCCTCTCACGCTATACGCCCGATGTGCGCACCCTCCACATCGTGCGCACTTCGAGGCCGGGCCGCGTGCTCCTGTTCACGACCCTGCACGCCTGCGTGCTGTTTTTCTGCAAGACGATGCTTCAGGAGCAGATCATGACCGCAACCGCCGATCCGCAAGGCGGCGTGCTGCGCTCGCGCCTGGTGCCCCAGGGGAGCGATTTCAAGGAAGGCCATGGCTACTGGACCGTCGCGCCGTGCCGGGCGCACTCGGCATCGACCTGCGTGAATGCGCGGCTCGAGATGGTGCCGAGGTTCTGGGTGCCGCCGCTCATCGGCCCCTGGCTGATCCGGCGTAAATTGCGCACGCAAGCCCATGACGCCGGCGTGGGACTACAGCAGATCGCGCAACGCGATGCGCGATACGGCGAAAAACTTGAATCGACACGAAGACATTTGAATAATTCTTTGATTTTAAATGACTTTAAAAACTTTCCCGTGCAACGGCAGGGCCCGCTGCGCAGAATCCGGCACAGCGGGTGAGACAGATCCTCTAGCCCAGTGCCGGTGCAGATGAAATCATCTGCCGGCAGTCGATCCCGCGCTCACGCGCCATTAAATGAACTCACCGTCTGCGCATGGCGCATCGCCACTCCCATCCTGCCGGTCACCACCATCGCCCCGACCGCAACCACGGTCAGCATACCAGTGAGCGCCGTTTGCTCACGACGCTGTGCATCGTGCTGACATTCACCGTGGTTGAAGCGCTGGGCGGATGGCTGGCCAATTCGATCGCGCTGCTGGCGGAAGCCGGCCACATGCTGGCGGACTCCGGCGCGCTGCTG
>JAJZVF010000098.1:0-7167 GCA_021845825.1 Pseudomonadota bacterium
TCGCGAGCACCCACTGGCCCACCTGCAGGGAGTTGGAGTTGCCGAGCTTCACCGTGGGCAGATCGTTGGCATCGATCTTGACCACAGCCACGTCCGACACCTTATCCATGCCGATCACCTTGCCGGGATACTCGCGCCGGTCGCGCAGCTCCACGGTCACCTTGCTTGCGCCGGCAACCACATGCGCGTTCGTGAGGATCACCCCGTCGGGACGGATGATGAAGCCGGAGCCTTCACCGCGAACCGGAGCTTCCTGCGGACCCTGGAAGGGGAAGCCATGGAAGAACGGAGCAAACGGACTATTGGGTCCGAAGGGATTCTGACTCTGTCCGGTGCCCGCGCCGGCGGCTTTCTCGATCACGCTGATCTTCACCACAGCCGGGCCGTAGCGCTTGATCAGGGGGGTGAAGTCCGGCAGCGCCACGGACACGTCGCTGCCGGGCTGGGCCGTGGCCACGGCCGTATTGGCCGCATCGGCGGGGCGCAGGGTGTAAATGGCCGCCAGCGGTGCGGCGCCGAGCAGTGCGCCGAGCGCCGCCGCAACCAGCGGGTTTCGAAGTGCGGTCCTGATGGTCATATCAGCCTCTGAAAGTCCTGTTTGGGTACGGGTGGATTGGGGGCTCAGGATAGGCGAAGCAAGCTTAAGTGACGCTTAAACGGGCCACACGGTTCCTCAGCGCACGAAATGCCGATCATGCGCGCCGCTTGAGCCAGTGCGCCAGTCCCTGGGCATTGAGCTCGATGTCGCTACGAAGAAGCTCCCGCAGCCGCTCATCGGAGACCGGACAGCCGTGCTCGTGCGCGAGATCCCGCCACAGTGCCCACATGCCTTCGCGGATCGCCCCGTGCGGATCCCTCGCTGCGGCAGCGGCGCGCGTCAGGCGGGTCAGCTCGCGGATCTGGCCCTGCAGCGACTCGGCGAGGCGCGCCACATCCGTTACGCGGCTGTAGTGCATCAGGTACATCGCCTTGGGCGCGTACGATACCATTCGGTCGATGGAGGCGCAGAGCTGGTCCGGATCGAACTGCGTCGGGGTGGTGGTCGGGATGATGAAGGCGCCGGCGGCGCTATCGAGCTCGCGATAGGAGATCCCGAAAGTGTCGCCGGTGAAGATGTTGCCTGGACCGAGGTCCACGAAGACATGATGGTGCAGGGCATGTCCCGGAGTGTGCAGGATTTCGAATTCCCGCCCGGCCAGGCTCAATCGCTCCCCATCGCGCGTCGCCCGTACCCGCTCCGCGGGGATGGGGACGATATCTCCGTACAGGCGCCGGAAGCGCTCTTCCCCATAAACGACCTTCGAGCCGGCAATGAGCTTCGCCGGGTCGATCATGTGAGGCGCGCCTCGCGGGTGCAGTACCGCTACGGCGTTCGGGAGCGAGCGCATCAGCGCTCCCGCCCCGCCGGCATGATCCAGGTGGACGTGGGTCAACAGCAGGTACTCGACTGCAGCGGGCGGGATGGCCAGCTCGCGCAGTGCCGAGAGCAGATACGGCACCGAGTCATTGGTACCGACATCCACGAAGGCGGCGCGGCCGGCGTGCTGCACGATATGCGCGGCCGCGTGCCCGGGGTGCAGATACTCTGTGTCGACCGCCGTGATGCCGTCCGGATGGCGCGTCATTCTCGCAGGCGGCAGTGAGGAGACTTCGTTTCGCATGTACAGATGGTAGCGGGTTGCGATAGCTTAACCCGCATTATTTCAGCGACGCCGCTCTGCGGCCGCTTGCTCCATGCCACGATGCTGAATGTCCTGAATGGTTCGCGCTAGACATGACATCGACGAATATTTTCCGCCGCGCGCCCGCCGCCGCGGCGCTGGCGGCTATTGCTCTCGCCATGGGGATTGCCCCGGGGATGCCGGCCCGCGCCCAGTCCGCTGAGTACCGTACGCTCGGCCCGCTGACCTTCGACGGCATCCCGCCTTTGAGCCCTGCGGTGGAAAAGCGCGTCGATCGCTACATCCCCTGCCGGGGAACGAAATTTCTCCAGTGGCTGCCGCACGGCGGCATGCTGGTGGCGATCCGTTCTTGCCGGTCCGTTCGCCTCGCCCGCCTCAAAGGCGCGCTCGCCAAGCCTCAGCCGCTGACCTCTGTGCGGCGGCCGGTCCCCTGGATCCGCTCCGAGGGCGACTGGCTGGCCTTTGTGCGGCGCGCGGACGGACATTCGCAGCTTTACGTGCAAGCCGGTTCAGCCCCGGCGCGGCAGGTGACGCAGGGCGATGAGCTGCGGGGCACTCCCGTCTGGTCGGCCGATGGCCCAAGCCTCGCGTTCTACGGCGCCGGTCCCGCCGGCGGGCGGGGTGCTGTCTATATCGAGAACGTCGCCCGAGGCGGGCTGCCGAGACTGGTGGACGGCGCCTTGAGCGGCCGCTGGCGGCTGCTCGACTGGTCGGCGCACGGCAGGCGGCTCCTGCTTGCGGATGTCACTCGGCCGCACGCCGACGTCCTGTATCTCCTTGCGGCGGCGAGCGGCTCGCTTGAGCGACTGCCGGTGCCCCCGGCGCGCATCGCATCGGCCCGCTTCGCTCCCGGAGGCTCGGCCATCTACCTGCTCTCGGATCAGGGCGGGCAGTTCGAGCGGTTGTTTCGCTTCGACCTGGGCACGCACGTCCTCGAGCCTGTGTCCGCCAGAACTCCCTGGGACATCGAGCAGCTCGCGGTCAGTGCCGACGGGCGCTATGTCGCCTATACGGTGGATGATGACGGCCGCAGCATCCTGACTGTCATAGACAATCGGCTGAAGCTCGCTGTGCCGGTCCCGTGGCTGCGCGATGGCGTCATCGGGAACATCCGCTTCGGCTCCGGGGACCGGCTGGCGTTCAACTACCAGTCGGCGCGGCGCCCGCCCGGTGTGTATGTCTATGACCCCGGTCGCAGAGTGATCGAGCGCTGGACCCCCGCCGCCGGCCAGCCCGCGGCCGGGCCTCTCGTCGCCGCCCGGCTGATTCACTACCCGACCTGGGACCGGGTCAACGGCAACTGGCGGATGATCTCAGCCTACGTGTATCTACCGCCGGCGCCCGGGCCTGCTCCGGTGTTGATCCTGCTGCACGCCGGAGTGCACGCGCAGTTCCGCCCGCGCTGGCGTCCGTTCGTCCAGTTCGTGGTCAACGAGCTCGGCTATGCGGTGATCGCGCCCAATGTACGCGGCTCGTCGGGCTACGGCACGGCCTTCCGCGCCTTGGCCGACGGCTGGCGGCGCGAGTACGCCGTTCGGGACATCGGCTCGTTGCTGGTGTGGATCGGATTGCAGCCGGGCTTCGACGTACATCGCGTTGTGCTCATGGGCCGCGGCTACGGGGGCTGGCTGGCGTTGGATTCGCTGGCGACTTTCGACGGTCATCTGCGGGGCGCTATCGATGTGGCCGGAATCGCAGACCTGGCCGACTATGTGACCCATGCACCCGCGGGCCGGCTCGAGCGGCGCATGGCGGAGTTCGACGCTGCCGACGATCCGGCGGCCGCGCAGTTTCTGCGGCACATCTCGCCGCTTGGCGAAGTGGAGCGCATCCGCAGCCCCGTGCTCATCGTGCAGGGGCTCGACGGGAGCGGCTCACGGGCCGCGGAATCCCGCCAGCTCGCCTACCTGTTGCGCTTCCATCATGACAAGGTATGGTTGCTGTCCGCCCGCAACGCCGGCAACCATTTCAGCCCGCCCGCTGATCGCGCGGCGTTCTTTGCGACTGCGGCACAGTTCCTGATCAGGCTGGCCGGTAAATGATCCCGTTAAAAAGCGCTGCCTCCGGATCGTGGCCGGCCGAGCGCGGCAGCGCTCGAAAGGAGGGGTTCCCCCGCCGCTCGCCGCCTGCGGCGCCCCAGCTCAAAGGGTTGACGCAAACATTACGCTCACCGACAGTCCCCGCCCTGCCTCGCCTTCTCCCAACTCGATGCGCGCCCCATGCGAGTCGGCGATGGCCTTTACGATGGCGAGGCCCAGACCGCTGCCGGGCGCCGCCGTACCGGGCCGGCGGTAGAATCTGTCGAACACCCGCGAGCGCTCCTCGGGCGCGATGCCGGGGCCGTTGTCGGTGACCTTGAGCAGTACCTGAGTGGGCGCGGCCGCGGATCGCTCCACCGAGACATCCACCCGACCGCCGAAGGGCGTGTAGCGCACCGCGTTGTCGACCAGATTGCGGATCAGTGTCGCAAGCGCTTCCCGGTCGCCCTGCACGAACGCCGGCAGCGCTTCCGAGATGCCAAGATCGATCCCGCGCGCATCCGCGAGCGGTACGAGCTCGGCCACCACGTCTCGCGCCAGCTCATCGAGGGCGATCCGGACATGTGCGGGCTCGGCGCGCGGCTCCTGACGGGCAAGCGAGAGCATCTGTCCCACCAGGCGGATGGAGCGCTGTACACCTTCCGACAGCTTGCTCATGGCTTCTGCGCGCTCCCCGTCCGTTCCTGCGCGCTCGAGCGCGCCGAGCTGCAGATGCAGCGCGGCGAGCGGTGTGCGCAGCTCGTGGGCCGCGTCGGCCATGAAGGCCCGCTCGCGGTCGAGCGCCACGGTCAGGCGCGCCAGCAGGTCGTTGAGGGCGCTTACCAGGGGCTGGACTTCCTCGGGCAGCCGCTCGCTCGACAGCGGCTCCAACGCGCCTACGCGGCGCGCCTTGACCGAGGAGGCCAGCCGCTGCAGCGGCTGCAGCGTATGGCCCACCGCGAACCACACCAGAAATCCCAGCACAGGCACGGCCAGCGCAAACGGCAGCAGCGTCCTGATGGCGAGCTGAATGGCTTGATGTCGGCGCACGCTAATCAGCTGCGCCACCTGAATCACCCGTGTCGGGGACTCCACGGCATAGGCACGCCAGCGGCCCTCGCTCGTCTTGACGGTGGAAAAGCCGATGGTGGTGAAGTTAGGCAGCACGGCGTGCGCCGGGGATAGATAGATGCGCTGGCCGTCGATGGTCCAGACCTGCACCACGAAACCGTAGGCGGCGGCGCGCGAGGGAATGGACAATGGCCATAGGTATTCCACCGGCTGGTCGCGCAGCACGAGGGCCATCTGCTTCAGGTGGTAATCGAAGAACCTGTCGTATTGCCGCAGTGTGTTGTGATAGACCACCAGGCCGCCGGTCAGGCCCACGATCGAAATGCCCCCCAGGAGCCATGCGAGCAGCCGCGCCCGCAGCGAGCCCATCGTCATGCCGGCCGCACCCGGTAGCCGACACCGCGCACGGTGAGAATGTAATCCGCGCCCAGCTTGCGGCGAAGGCCGTGGACGTGTACCTCGACCGCATTGCTCTCCACCTCCTGCCCCCAGCCGTAGAGGCGCTGCTCGATGCGGGCCCGGGAGAGGATGGTTCCGGGGCGCTCCATCAGCAGCTGCAGCAGCGCGAATTCCTTGGGAGAGACGGCGATGTCCTCCCCGTCGCGGCGCACTGTATGCGCTGCGGGGTCGAGCACGACGCCCAGGTGCTCGACGGCTGGCGCGCCGCGCCCGGATTTGCGGCGCAGGAGTGCGCGGATGCGCGCGGCCAGCTCATCGAGGTCGAAAGGCTTCACCAGATAATCGTCGGCGCCGGCATCCAGGCCCTGGACCCGGTCGAAGACCGCATCCCGCGCCGTCAGGATGATCACCGGCAGCGTATCGTCCCGCTCCCGCAGAGTACTGAGCACCCCGAGCCCGCCTTTGCGCGGCAGTCCGAGGTCAAGCAGCAGCAGGTCGAACGGCTCGGTGCGCAGCGCCGTCTCGGCGGCCTCTCCGTCGTGCACCCAGTCCACGGTGAAGCCATCCTTCCTCAGGCCCGCACGGATGGCCTCGCCGATCATGGTGTCGTCTTCCGCGAGGAGCAGTCGCATCTTGCAATACCTTAGCCTGCAGGATTATTCACGTAGTCCGGCCCCGTGCGGTAGCGGAGCTGCGCTTCGGCGGATATTCTCCGGGCCGCCGTGGACCGCGCGCCGGCAGGCTGCGGGCAAGCGTCCGGTCGCTCACCTCCCGGGGAAATGCCTGGCGAAGCAAGTCCACGCTGAACGATCGCGCCGTTCGTGCATGACCCGGCCTGGAGGGTCTGCGCGCCGGGCGGCGAATCTGCCGTTTCATTCACGACGGCCTCTGTCAAAATGCCTCTTCCGGTCCAACCGAGTCATGAGCTGCTTTGCCGTGTCCGCGGCCACTCCCGCACAACAGACCGCCGCGCTCGTCCAAGGCGCCGCCGCACTGGGCGTAGCGTTGACGGAGCACGATGCTCTGCGGCTGCTGCAGCTGCTGGAAGAGCTGGCTCGATGGAGCCGCCGCTTCAATCTGACAGCGATCAGGCACGGTCCCGACATGGTAACGCACCACTTGCTCGACAGTCTGGCCGTGAACCGGTATCTGCAGGGGGACACTGTGGCCGACGCCGGTACCGGGGCGGGGTTCCCGGGGTTGCCGCTCGCGCTCGTCAACCCGGAGCGGCGCTTCACGCTGATCGACTCCAACGGTAAGAAGATCCGCTTCGTGTCCCATGCGCTGCGCACCCTTGGACTGAAGAACGTCCAGGTGCTCCAGGCCCGGGTGGAAACGCTGCGTCCGGACGCTCCGTTCGACACCGTGGTGGCGCGTGCGTTCGCTCCGCTGCCCCGGATGCTGGAGCTCATCACGCCCCTGTGCGGACCATACACCCGTGTGCTCGCGCAGAAGGGCAGGCAGCCGGCACAGGAGATCATGGCACTGTCCGCCGGCTGGCAGGCAGAGTCGTATCCGCTTAACATCCCGGGCCTCGGCGAGGAGCGGTGCGTGGTCGTTCTTAACGCGGCCCCGCCTTAGCCGCCGCCACGAGCGGCAGCGCCGTGGTCTCCTTGATCACCGACAGCGCAATGAAGGAGTGGACCGATTGGACACCGGGAAAGCGCGACAGATGGTCCAGGAAAAACGCCTCGTAGGCCTTGATGTCACGGCAGACGATGCGCAGTAGAAAATCGGTCTCGCCCATGAGCGTATAGCAGCCCTGAATCTCAGGGTGGCGGCAGACCGCTTCCTCGAACTTCAGCAGCGCATCGCGTCCGTGTCCGGTCAGCTTGACCTGCGAGAACACCAGCACATTCAGACCGACCCTCTCGCGGTCGAGCAGCGCCACCCGGCCGCGGATCACGCCCAGCTCCTGCAAGCGAGTCATCCGCCGCCAGCAGGTGGAGGCCGTCATTCCCAGTCGCTCGGCCGTCTCGGCGGCCGATAGGTCGCCA
>JAJZVF010000098.1:7267-10669 GCA_021845825.1 Pseudomonadota bacterium
ACTACCACGGCGGTGAATCTGGCCGCCTCGCTCGCCGCCACCAAGCGGCGCGTGCTGCTTCTGGACCTCGATCCCCAGGGCAATGCGACCATGGGCAGCGGCATCGACAAGACCACGCTTGAGAGCGGCACCTGCGAGGTGCTGCTCGGCGAGGCAGAGCTTGCCGGCAGCCTACGTTCCATCGAGCGTGGCGGCTACGCGCTGCTGCCGGCCAATCAGGACCTCACCGCCGCAGAGGTGCGCCTGCTCGGCATGAGCCGCGGGCGCGAGACGCGGCTGCGGGAAGTGCTGGCTACGGTGCGCGAAGGCTACGACGTGATCCTCATCGACTGTCCGCCGGCACTCAGCATGCTCACCGTCAACGCGCTGGTCGCGGCCGACAGCGTGCTTATTCCCATGCAATGCGAGTACTACGCCCTGGAGGGGCTGTCGGCGCTCATCGGCACCATCGAGCAGATCCGCGCCACGGCGAACCCGCCGCTCGAGGTCGAGGGCATCCTGCGTACGATGTTCGATCCGCGGAACAATCTCGCCAACGAAGTGAGCGCCCAGCTCATCATGCATTTCAACGACAAAGTGTTTCGTACCATCATTCCGCGCAACATCCGCTTGGCCGAGGCGCCGTCCTTCGGCTGCCCGGTGCTGTTCCATGACAAAGAATCCCGGGGTGCCCTCGCTTATCTGGCGCTCGCCGGCGAGATGATCCGGCGTGACGAAGAGCAGCTACGGGCGGAAGCGCAAGCGCCGCAGGACCCGGATCTCGAGACTACCGCGCCGGGTATCCCCTCATGAGCCAGAAAAAGCCCACCTTGGGCCGAGGGCTCGCCGATCTGCTCGGCCCACGCGGCCCTGCGCTGAGCCCCGCTCCCGGGCAGGACGCCGCTCCCGAGTCATCGACACCGGGCGAGCAGCTGGTCCGGCTGCCGCTCGATGTGTTGCAGCGCGGCAAGTACCAGCCCAGGGTGGACATGCATCCGGAGTCGCTCGAGGATCTGGCCGGATCGATCAAGGTCCAGGGCGTGGTCCAGCCCATCGTGGTGCGCCCGCTCGCCTTGAGTCCCGGCGAGCCGCAGCGCTACGAGATCATCGCCGGCGAGCGCCGCTGGCGCGCGGCGCAGATGGCGGGGCTTGATCGCATCCCGGCGATCGTGCGGCACGTCCCGGATGAGGCGGCGATCGCCGTGGCGCTCATCGAGAACATCCAGCGGGAAAACCTCAATCCCCTCGAGGAAGCGCGCGCACTGCAGCGCCTCATCGGCGAGTTCGCTCTCACCCACGCTCAGGCGGCCGAGGCGGTCGGGCGCTCCCGCGCCGGCGTGAGCAACCTCCTGCGTCTGCTCGATCTCGCCCCCGAGGTCTGCGAGCTCATCGTGCAGCGCCAGATCGAGATGGGCCATGCGCGCGCCCTCCTCGGCCTCGCGCAACGCCACCAGCAGGCCGAGATCGCTCGGCGCGTGGTGAAAAAAGGTCTGTCGGTGCGGGAAACCGAGGCGCTGGTGCGACACATGCAGCAGCCCAGGGACGGAAACGGCGGCGCTCAACCTCCTGCGCCGCGCAATGCGGACGTGCGCCACCTGGAGCAGGAGCTTGCAGAGAAGCTCGGCGCCAAGGTCGCCATCCATCATACCGAGGGGGGCAAGGGCCAGCTGGTGGTCAGCTACAACAGCCTCGACGAACTCGACGGCATCCTCGCACACATCAATTAGTAATACTTTCGGCGCCGGTCGGCGCGACGGCAACGATCGCGGCTGTACTCTTTCGGCGCAAAAATCCACGGCATCCGCGCAGGTTCGGCTATACGTAGAAATCCCTGGATTTCACACGGGATTTCACATGCTTATGCAGTAGACTCCCCTTCGGTCGGTCAATATAATCGCGCGGCTTTTCGGTCTGGCGGGCACTGATGCCCGCAGGCCGGGCGGCGTTGCGGCACGGCAATTCGCCCGAGAGAGATGCATTGTGATCGACCTGCCCCATGCGCGGCGGCTGGCTTTCAGCGTCGTGCTGGGCCAGGCGACCGCAACGGTGATGTCCGGAGGGCTCGCTTGGGCGATTTCCGGGCGGCTTGCTGCGTTCTCCGCCCTGGCCGGTGGAGGCATCGGCACGGCGGCGGGTTTGGCGATGGCGCTCGTGGCCTTCGGGAGACGGGCGGTGGATGGGCGAGGGGCACTTTGGGCCTTCTACAGGGGGGAGGCCTATAAGCTCCTCGTCGTGATCGGACTGTTCGTGGCGGCCTTCAAGCTGATGAAGGTGGCGCCGCTGGCGATGTTCGCGGCTTTCGCCGCGACTTTTTTCGTGTACTGGATCGCGTTTGCCGCCGCCCTGTGGCCGCATGGCCGTGCGCGCGGCCGGAAACCGGCTGAACCGGCGGCGGACGCCACGCATACAATGAGAGATTGACGTTCATGGCAGCATCGGACTCGGCGCGGATCGGTGAGTACATCACAGAGCATCTCACCTATCTCACCAACAAGCCGCAGACGTCGCTCATCAATTTCACCGTGATCAACTATGACACGGTGTTCTTCTCGGTATTGCTCGCGGTCCTGTTCGCCGGCAGCTTCTATTGGGTGGGCCGCAGGGCGTCCGCGGGTGCGGCCGGTGCGCCGCGCGGATTCCAGAGCTTCGTCGAACTCATCGTGGAGTGGGTGGACTCCCAGGTGAATGACATCTTTCACGGCAGCAGCCGGCTGATCGCCCCGCTCGCGCTCACGATCTTCTGCTGGGTCTACCTGTTCAATTTCATGGATCTGATACCGGTCGACCTGCTGCCCGATATCGCCAAAGGGATTGGCATACCGCACCTGAAGGTGGTGCCGAGCACCGACTTGAACGCGGCGTTCGGCCTGTCGCTGACGGTATTCATCCTGACCATCTTCTACAGCTTCAAGATGAAAGGGGCGCGTGGTTTTCTCGCCGAGCTCACGCTACAGCCATTCAGCAGCAAGAACGTGTTCCTGCAGGCACTGTTCGTGCCGATCAATTTCCTGCTGGAGTCGGTCACGCAGATCGCCCGTCCCATTTCGCTGGCACTGCGTCTGTTCGGCAACATCTTCGCCGGCGAGATGATCTTCGTGCTGCTTGCGCTCCTCACCCTGGTGCACGGCTACGCGGCGCTCGAGACCTTCAGCGGCTGGGGGCTGGCCATCATGCAGGCGATACTGACCTTCGCCTGGGAGGTCTTCCACCTGCTGATCATCACGATCCAGGCCTTCATTTTCATGGTGCTTACCATCGTCTATCTTTCGATGGCGCACGAACACCACTGACCGGTTTGTCCCGTCCCAAACGCCTGCCTACTCGAGGAGAATTAAATGCATGACGTTGCACTGATCCAAGCCATGACTGCGCTCGCAGTGGGCATCATCTTCGGCATGGGTGCGCTCGGCACCGCGATCGGCT
>JAJZVF010000099.1 GCA_021845825.1 Pseudomonadota bacterium
TTCGGGGCGGCGCAGGCGGTTAAACCGCCAAGGATAGCAAATCGGGCTGCCTGAACGGCAGCGCCGCGGCGCGGGTGCTCGGTACCGCGGCCCTCAGGCGCCGCTGTCGATCGACCAGATGATCGCCACGCGCAGCAGTTCCGCCCCGCTGCGCAGACCGAGCTTGCTGCGGATGTGCTCCCGATGAGACTCGACGGTGTGCACGCTCACGCCGAGCGCAGTGGCAATCTCGCGCGTGCCACCGCCACGGCCGATGCGCTCGAAGATCTGCAGCTCCCGGTCGCTCAGGCGCTCGAGGCCAAAGACGGCCCGGCGGCGCGGCCCGGAGGGCTCCGCCTCCGGGGCACTGCCGCGATAGATCTGCCCGGCGAGGACCGAGCGCACGGCCTCGAGGACCGAGCCATGCAGCTCCTGCTTGTTGAGGTACCCGTGCGCACCGGCTCTCAGCAGCCGCTCGGCGAACAGCTCCTCCTCGTAGACGCTGATGACGAGGATCCGTGGCCCTGCGCCGTCGGCGCTCAGCGCCTTCACCAGCTCGAGGCCGCTGCCGTTGCGCAGGGCGACATCGACGATGGCCAGGTCCGGCCGCGTGGCGCGGATCAGCTCAAGGGCCGCGTCGGCATCGGCCGCCTGAGCGCAAATCGTCAGGTCCGGCTCGCCGGCGAGCCGCGCGGCGAGGCCATCGCGCACCAGGGGATGATCATCCACGAGAACGATGCGCGCCGGCGGCGCGCTCAGGGAAGGTTCTGGGCCATGCATGGCGAGACGGGAGGGGGAAATTAGGTCGTGTCGCGAAATTGTAACGATTTGTCCGGCCCGAGCCGATCCGTACATTCCCCTACCGGCCGGTCCGTCCCGCGCTGGACCACCGGCCGCTCCAGAATGCTCGCGTTAACGTTTGCGGTTGGACCCAGCGAGGCCCGGCGCACGGTTGCACGCTTGGCCCGCCAGGCGGACAACGGTCGGCCCTGGGACCGCACCGGGATGCGGCCCCCACCGGCAGGAGAAACACCGTGGCGCACGAACTGACCCGACTGATCGTCACAGGCACGATGATGGTCGCAGCCAAGGACCGGTAGCGCTTCGCGGCGCTGGTCCGGCGCAACATCGCCCAGACCCGCAGCACGCCGGGCTGCATCGACTACACGTTCGCCGCCGACCTCACCGATCCGAACGTGTTTCACAATGTCGAGGCATGGAGCGGCCTCGAGGCGCTCGAGGCACACATGAAGAGCGAGGTGATGCAGGCGGCGTTCGCCGAAGTTGCCACCCTGCGCGCGCTGAGACGCGAGGTGACGGCGTACGAGGTGAGCGGAAGTCGCAAGCTCTGAGGGCAGTGCCGCTCCCTCAGACCACCCGGCTCGAGAGGCCGCCGGGACGCGCGGCCCGCACCGCAGGCGCCGCAGGAGCGGGGGGCGAGGAACCGGTTCGCGCCACGGTCAAGTCCGCAGCATGCGCGATGTGCCGTCTGAGGGAGCCGCAGAGCGTACGGGCCGCGGGCTGAAACGAAAACCGGGCCTCGAGGGCCCGGCATTCTTGCAAAATTGGCGGAGCGGACGGGACTCGAACCCGCGACCCCCGGCGTGACAGGCCGGTATTCTAACCAGCTGAACTACCGCTCCACCGGAAGGGGCGCGCATCCTAGCCGACATGGCGGTCGATGTCCACGTCGGGGCGCCAAATTATCCCCTCCCGCCGGGCCGGTCGCCCGGGACCGCGGTACACCGTCGCGCCGCGCCGGACGTTGTTCACGGTAGGCACAATTCCTTGAACTCCGGTCCGGTCTCATCCGCTATAGTCCTCGCATGAAATCCACTCCCGCCGCCGCGCTCGCCTG
Source organism: Pseudomonadota bacterium (assembly GCA_021845825.1). Lineage (GTDB taxonomy): Bacteria > Pseudomonadota > Gammaproteobacteria > Steroidobacterales > Steroidobacteraceae > 13-2-20CM-66-19. Next base: position 1,838 of record JAJZVF010000099.1, read on the forward strand.
CGCCGCCGTGCTGTGTTTCACCGCCGGCCTGGCGCCGGCGCAGGCCTCGCTCGGACAGCGCGCTGCCTCGGTCAACGCCGATCTGATGCGCATCAAGGGGCAGATCCGCCTCAGCAGCGGCGCCGGCTACCGCGTCGATGAGATCACCACGCCCCAGGGCACCGTGGTGAAGGAATTCATCTCCCCGGCGGACATCGTCTTCGCGGTGAGCTGGCGTGGCCCGGTGATGCCGAACCTCGCTCAGACACTCGGCAGCAGCTACTTCGGGATGCTGACCGCCGCCGAACAGCAACAGCGCGCGCTCCTCGGCCACAACCACGTCCAGCTGCGCACCCCGCAGCTCGTGGTGCATGCGGGCGGCCACATGCGACTGTTCTTCGGCGTCGCCTACGTCCCCTCGCTCCTGCCGCCGAACGTGACGATCGCCGACCTACACTGATCTGATTCGAGGTTTTCCCGTGCGCAAGACCCTCCTCGTCGGTCTCGTCCTCGCCGCTCTCGCCCTGGCCGGCTGTGGCGGTGGAGGGGGGAGTTCGAGCCTCGTCACCTCGAGCGGCGGCGGCAGCGGAGGGGGCGGCAGCAGTGGCGGCGGGCAGACCATCGCCTCGCCCGGTCCCAATGTCGTCGCCATGACGGTCGATCAGGGGCCCAATGGCAATGCCGTCGACATTCCGTACATCAGCGTCACTCTGTGCGTACCGGGCACGACGCAGTGCCAGACCTTTGATCACATCGAGGTCGACACCGGCTCGTACGGCCTGCGGATCGTTGCGAACGCGACCGACACCTCGGGCAATCCGTTCTCGCTCGCGCTGCCGCAGGAGACGATCAATGGCCAGACGGTGGCCGAGTGCACTCAGTTCGTCGACGGCTACAGCTGGGGCCCGCTCGCCACCGCCGACATCGACGTCAGCGGCGAGTCGGCCCAGGGCGTCCCGGTGCAGGTCATCGGCGGCAATTCGAGCCTCACGGTCCCGAGCGCCTGCTCCGGCACCGGCACGCAGGAAAACACCGTGAGCACCTTCGGCGCGAACGGGATTCTCGGCGTCGGCGTCTTCCCCCAGGACTGCGGCAGCTATTGCGTCTCCACGGTATCCAATGGGTACTACTACGCCTGCACCTCCGGCGGCACCTGCCAGGCGACGACGCTGCCGCTCGCCGAGCAGGTCACCGACCCGGTCATCGATTTCCCGACCGACAACAACGGCGTCGTCGTCGAGCTCCCCCCGCTCGGATCGAGCGGCACGGCGGCCACGGCGAGCGGCGCACTGGTATTCGGTATCGGCACCGAGGGTAACAACGCGCTCGGCGCGCAGACCGTGCTCACGGCCAACAGCTACGGTGACGTGCACACCGAGTACAACGGCCAGTCGCTCCCCTACTCGTTCTTCGACACCGGCTCGAACGCCTACTACTTCGTCGACAGCTCCATCCCGGACAGCTGCGTCAATCAGGGCAACTGGTTCTGTCCGAGCAGCACACTGCAGCTCACTGCGATCAACACCGGGCAGAACGGCGTGCAGTCCACCGTGGCGTTCTCGATCGCCAACGCCGGCACGCTGTTCACGCAGTACCCGAACAATGCCGCCTTCACCGAGATCGGTGCGAACGCCGGCAACCAGTCCTCGTTCTGCCCGAACCAGGCCACCAACTGCTCGTTCGATTTCGGGCTGCCGTTCTTCTTCGGGCGCAATGTGTACGTCGCGTTCTACGGGGCGCTCACCAGCGGCGGTACCGGCCCGTACTTCGCGTACTGAGCGAGGAGCGGTACGAGCATCCGGGGCCTTCGCGCCCGGGACCGTGAAGCGCCGGGGGCCGACCGGTTCGCAATTGCGCGGGAAGTCCCGCTAGAGGCTCCGGCCGCACAGCACCCCGCCCGAGGCCGCGTCGCTGCGCCCGCATCCTCCCGCAACGGATCAGCGCGGCGCCGCGCCCGCGTGAATCGGCGCCGAAGCATCCGCAGGTCCCAGGCGATCGTCCGGGGGCGCGGACCGGCGCCCCCAGACGGAGCGCGCCTCAGAGCGCGCGCGGCGGCGGCACCGCGATCGGGGCGAGCCCGGCGGCGCGCAGCTGAGTGTTCAGGCGGGCCACTGCGGTCGTCGTCTGCTGCCAGTGCGCCACGGCCGTCTCGAACCGCGCGAGCAGATCCTTCAGCACCTGCTCGTCCGCCACCGTCGGCGGGCGGTCGGCGGACTCGGCATCCGCCTCCAGGGCACTGAGGCGCCGGTTCAGCGCCAGCATGCCCTCCGCGCCCTCACCTGAGGTCAGGGTGGCGAGGTGCGCGACGGTGGCGGCCAGCCGCCGCGGTGCCTTGCCCGCGGCGATACGGCCCTGCACCTGCATCAGGGCCCGATGCACCGGCTGCTGTGCCTCATAGAGCGCTTTGACGCGGCCGAGCGCTGCGCCGATCGACTGGCTGTAGGTGAGCAGCGCACGCAGCTCGGCTGAACTCACGTGCTCGCGCGGATCGAGCCGCACCACCAGCGGAGCACGGTAGTTCTGCCCGCCGACGCTGAGCACCACGCGGTAGATCCCCGGCAGCACGTACGGCCCGTCGACCGAGGTCGGGGTATTGTGGTCGAACACGGCCTGCATGCTGTAGCTGTAGGCGATGGCCGCGGGCCGCGGGTAGCGCAGATTCCACACGAACCGGTGCATGCCCGGGGCCGCCGAGAGGCGCGCGGCGGGCTTCAGCCAAGCCTTGGCGAAGTAGCGGTTAGCGCGGATCGCCGCCGGCGGCGCGTCGGAGGCGAAACGGCGGACCCGGTGACCCTGCAAGTCGTAGATCGACAGCGTCACCGGAGCGATCGTGTGCGGCCCGATCCAGTAATCGAGAACGGCGCCGGCCGGCGGATTCTCCCCCTGAGGCGTGCTCGAGGGCAGCGGCGTATCGCGGTTGTTGTCCGGGTGCACCCGCCAGGCCGGTTGCGGTGCGAACAGGTGCGCCGGCGAGGCCACGATGGCCGGCGTCAGCTGACGCAGCGGCGCGAGGTCATCGAGGACCCACAGCGCCCGTCCCTGCGTAGCGGCGATCAGATCGCCGTCATGCACCAGCAGGTCCTTCACCCAGGCATTCGGCAGGTTCAACTGCAGCGACTGCCAGTGCGCCCCGTCGTCGAACGACACGTACGCGCCGTCGGTCGTGCCGGCGTAGAGCAGGCCGGTGCGCACCGGGTCGGCGCGCACCACGGAAACCGGCTGACCGGCCGGCAGACCGGTCACGATCTGCCGCCAGTGCGCCCCGAAGTCGTGGGTCCGGAAGATGTGGGGGGCAAAATCGTCCTGACGCTGATCGTCGACGGACACGTAGGCGGTGCCGGCCTGCAGCGCCGAGGGGGAGATCGAGCTCACCTTCTCCCAGGGCTTCAACTGCGGCGGCGTCACGTTGCGCCAGTGCGCCCCGTCATCGCGCGTCAGCTGCACCAGGCCGCTGTCGCTGCCGACCCAGATCTCCCCGGCGCGGCGCGGTGAGGGCGCAATCGCGCTGATCACCCCGAACCCGCAGGCGCGGGCCAGCTCTCCGGTGGCCGCCGCGGTGCAGCCGTGCGTCCCGGGGATCTTTCCAGTCAGGTCCGGGGAAATCACCTTCCAGGTCGTGCCGAGATTGACCGAACGGAACAGGACCTGAGCCCCGAGCAGCAGCGCGTAGGGCTTGGTGGCGGTGAAGACCAGCGGGGTGACCCAACCGTAGCGGTACTTCACCGTGTAGGGCGCCGCGCCGTAGCTCGCGACCGGGTACGGCGAGACGTTGGCGACCTGTCCGGTGTGCGCATCCCAGCGCGAGACGCTTCCGCCGAGTCCGCTGCCGAACACCAGGTCCGGGTCGGCCGGATCCGGGACCATGTAGTCGCGCTCGTCGCCGCCGACCGGGTGCCAGCTGCGCCAGGTGAGCGTGCCGTAGTTGCTGCGGGTTTCCGCACCCACCGAGCCGCTGTCCTGCTGGCCGCTGTAGATCCAGTACGGGAAGCGGTTGTCGGCGGCCACGTGATAGAACTGACCGGTGGGCTGGTTGTACCAGCTGCTCCAGCTGTGTCCGCCGTCGACCGTCGCGGTCGCGCCCTGATCGGCCGCGGCGATCCAGTGATTCGGGTGCAGCGGGTTGATCCAGACGAAGTGATAGTCATCCCCACCCGGCGCTCCCTTGATGACGTGCCAGGTGCGTCCGCCGTCGCTCGAGCGACGAATCGACTGCCCGGCCGAGAACACCACATCGGGGTTGCTGGGGTCGACCGTCAGGCGTGCGAAGTACCAGCTGCCGAACACCGCCTCGTCATCGTTGACGCGCTGCCAGTGCGTGCCCCCGTCATCGGAGCGCCACACTCCGCCCTGCGTGGCCGAGTCGACCGCCGCATAGATCCGGGTGCCCTGGGCGGTGTGGGTGACGGCGAGTCCGATGCGCCCGAGCGGACCGGTCGGCCAGCCGCCGCCGCTCAAGCGCGTCCAGGTCTTGCCGCCGTCGGCCGAGCGGTAGATCGCACTGCCGAGGCCGCCGTGCGGCTCGAAATAATCGAGCCACGGCCAGTCGCGCATCTGCCAGGCGGCCGCGAACAGCAGCTTCGGATTGCTCGGATCGGCCGCCAGATCGACGACACCGGTCCGATCGTTGATGAAGAGCACGTGCTGCCAGGTCTTGCCGCCATCGGTGGTACGGTAGATCCCGCGCTGGCGGTTCGGACCGTAGAGGTGCCCCATGGCGGCCACCACCACGTCGTTGGCGTCGTTCGGATCGACCCAGATCCGCCCGATGTAGCGCGTGGCCCGCAGCCCGAGGTAATGCCAGGTGCGCCCGCCGTCGGTCGATTTGAACACGCCGCGCCCGGCGGCCACGTCATAGCGCGGAGCGACCTGTCCGGTCCCGACGTAGATCGTCCGGGGCGCAGATGGCGCCACGGCGATCGCCCCGATCGCCGGCGGGAGATTCGCGCCGACCGAATGCCAGGTGCGCCCGGCGTCGATGGTCTTCCACACCCCGCCCCCGGCGGTGCCGATGTAGAACGTGTTGGGCTCGCTCGGCACTCCGGCGGCCATGGTCGCCCAGCCGCCGCGGAACGGCCCGATCAACCGCCAGCGCATCTGCGCATAGGCACTCAGCGGCACCGAACCACTGGCGCTGAGCGCCGCCGTCGGCGGGAACAGGACGTTCGCCGGTGCGTTTGCGCCGGCCAGCGCAAGTGGCGCGGCGCTGAGCAGCGTGCACAACACCACGCCCGTACGCGGCAGCGCGCCGAGAAGACGACGTCCGGCAGTCAGACCCATGGAGCGCCCCTCCAAAAGAGCGGCAACGATACCGCACTCCCGGGCTGTGCTGCGAGAACCAAAGTGCTGCGCCGCCGCCTTGCAGGGCCGGTACGGTCGGCGAGCGTCCGTCCGGTGCGCTCGCCCGCGGACGGACGGTTCTGGGGGCCCCTAGGGCCGGCAGCGGATGCAGGGGCTGGGCCGTGCGCCCTTGAGCAGCTGCCAGAGCTTGACGTACACCCCGTTGGTCCAGCCGAAGCCGATCTCGTTCTCGGTGTATCCGGCCGTGATCCGCACCTTCGAGGTTCCGGTCGCCATGTTGTACTTCTCGCGGATCGTGCCATCGTGCGCGAACCCGCGGTTGACCGTAGCGATGAATTTCGCGGCGATGCGGCGTGCATCGGCGCGGTAGCCGTACGCGCGCAAGCCTGACACGGCCAGCCAGTTGGTCGGCGCCCAGCCGAAGGGCGCATCCCACTGAGCACCGCTGGCGTACGTGCTCGTCTGCAGCCCCCCGGCTCGCTCGAAATACGGCAGCGCATCGCGCACCGCGCGAGCCTGCGCGGGCGAGGCGGCCCCGGCCCACAGCGGGTAGAAGGTGGTGATGAACGGATAGTACGAGCGCCGTCCGGTGACGAAATCGTAGTCGGTGTACTGCCCGAGACGCCGGTTCCAGAGATACCGGTTGATCGCCTGCTTGCGGGCGGCGGCCGCCGCGCTCCAACGGCGCACGGCAGCGCCGTCCCCGAGACGGCGCGCAAACGCGGCGAGATTCCGCGCGTAGCGGTAGAGAAGACTGTTCAGCCCCACCGGCGCGTAGTCGATCGTCGAGCCGCTGTAGGGACCGAAACGGAACGTCGTGTCGAAACCCGACTCGCGCATGGCCCGATCGCCGCGGTAGAACTTGCCGGTGAGCCGGTAGCCGCCGAACCAGGCAGCTGCGCAGACGCGCGAGGTGCGCACGTCACAGCTGACTTCGGCGAGCTTCGCGGCCGCGGCCGGATCAGGATCGCGCGCGGCGTGCACCAGATAGCCGCGGTTCTCACCGGGGTGCCCGAGCAGGAAGCGGATCACCCCGCGGTAGTAGGCCGCCGAGCGCAGCTCGATGGCCGGCTGATCGCCGCCGTAGTCGAAGTAGCGCGCCAGCCCGGTGTTGCCCGCGAGATGCTCGCGCCGCTCCCAGAGCGAGTAGTCCTGCACGGCCAGCGGATAGGCACGACGCAACCAGGCGGTGGCGGCGAGCCGGTTCGGAAACGCCCGCGGATCCTTCAGGAGCGTACGAATCATCTCGCCGAGCAGCGGCGGCTGCGAGCGCGACAGGGAGAACGTCGCGTTGGCATTGAGCACCGCACCGTAGTGTCTGACCTCGAAGAGAAAATTATCGACGATGCCACGGGCCAGGGCGTCGCGATGATCGCTCACTAGGCCGAGCACGATGAAGTAGCTGTCCCAGCCGAACATCTCGTTGAAGAATCCGCCCGGCGCGACGTACGGATGCGGCAGATACAGCAACCCCGGCGCGCCGAGCGTCGCTGGCTGCAGACTGCCGAGCCGCGCGATACTCACCGGCAGACGGCGTACGCTCACGTGACAGCCAGCAGCCAGTGCATGCACCGCCGCGGGCATAGGCAGACGCTTCGGCAGGTACAGCACCCGCTGCGGCCGGTGAGGTCCGCTCGGATAGGAAGCACAGTCGTTCGTCGAACGAGTCAGCGTGCCCCAGGCACGCCAGATGTACGTGAGTGTGCGTGCAGTGAGCGGCGCTTGTGGCACGGCAGGCGCGGCCTTGACGGCGCCCGCAAGCACCAGCAGCGCCAGCGCGCACGGCGCGATGCGGAGCGATCGTCTCATGGGGCCCTCCCGTGCGCTCATGACGCTCATCGCCCGCCATGATGGACTGGCCGCCCGCTGCGGGCAAGCGCGCGCGGCGCTTGCTGCCCGGAGCCCTCGCGTTCATCCCTGGGCACTCCCGCCGCACACGGCGCAGCGCACCGCACAGGGAGCCGCCATGTTTGATCCTGCCGATTTTCCCATCACGCGCAAATGGCCCGCGCGTCATCCCGAGCGGCTGCAGCTGTATTCGCTGCCGACTCCGAACGGGGTGAAAGTCTCGATCATGCTCGAGGAAACCGGCCTGCCCTACGGGGCGCACCGCGTGGACTTCGCACAGCAGGAGCAGCTCTCCGAGGCGTTCCGTTCACTGAACCCCAACCGCAATTTTTCCCTGGGTCCGCAATCTGATCGGCTTTTATGCCGCGGGCGAACTCGTCGGCTACGCCGACTTTCCGCACGTGAACCCCGCGCGCGAGCGCTTTCTGGCGCGCCCGGCCGTAGCGCACGGACTGGAGATTCCGAACGCCCCCTGACGCCGCGCTGCGGCGTCAGGGGGCGAGACGCTCAGTGCTGCAGCGCGTTCGTGATGAACGCCTCGATGTTGTGCTGCAGCTGTGGGAGCACTGCCGGGTTCAGATAGAGCATGTGTCCGACCGGGTAGTAGTACTCATGGATGTTGCCCTCGAGAGTCTGCGGCAACCCCATGTGCGCGATGGTGAAGTTGGTGGCGAAGAACGGCGTCGCCATGTCGAACCAGCCGTTGTTGAGCATCAGCTGCATGCCCGGATCGTTGCTCATGGCCCGCGCCAGTGCCGGCGCCACGTTGCGCACCCGGGCGAGGCTGGTGGTGCTGCCGACACCCTCATCGAGGGCGCTGAGCGGGGGCTGGTAGTGACCCCAGTCCCAGGCGCTGAACGCGCGGGCACTGCTCTGCACGTACAGGCGGTGGCTGCGGTAATTGAGCCCCTGGCGCAGATACGCATCGAAGCTCTCGGTGAGTGCGCCCCAGATCGCGGTGGTGGCCGCACCGGCGGCGGTATCGCCCTGCTCCGGATCGAGCCGCTCCAGTTCAGGCGTGCTGAACCGCGCATCGAAACGCCCCGTGCTCGCGCCGGTGCCGAGCAACCGGCGCTGGAACACCGACAGCGGGATGCGCAGGTCCGCCCGCTCCCACAACTCGGCCGACAGTCCGGTGTACCGGGAGAGCTGCGCGGCGATCTCGGCCTTGTGCGCCGAACTCAAAGCCGAGCCCTCAAAGAGGGCATGGGCGTAAGCTCCGCCGGCGAAGCGCTCCACCTGATGGACGAACGCGGCGAGATCCTTCGGCCGCGGCGTGATGCGATGGTGATACCAGGCGACCGCCGCGTAAGAGGGCAGATACAGCTCGTAAGGCAGATCGTTACCCGGGGTGTTGTTGAGCGTCGCGAAATCGAGCACGGTCGAGCACAGGATCACCCCGTTGAGGTACACGCCCTGACCGACCAGATCCTCGGCGAGGACCGCCGAGCGCGTCGTGCCGTAACTCTCTCCGAGCAGGAACTTCGGGGATTCGAACCGATCATTGCGCTGCACGTAGCGCTCGATGAACTGCGTGAACGCGCGCGCATCGCCGTTGATCCCGTAGAACATCGTCGGTTTGCCGACCCCGACGATGCGGCTGTAGCCGGTCCCGACCGCGTCAATGAAGACCAGGTCGGTCGCCCCGAGGATGCTGTAGGCGTTCGGCACCAGCCGGTACGGCGGCTGCTCGCGCCCGAT
>JAJZVF010000100.1:0-3643 GCA_021845825.1 Pseudomonadota bacterium
CCGCCGTTCGTCTCGGCCATGACCTTCGTCAGCGCCGCCGTCAGCGTCGTCTTCCCGTGGTCCACGTGCCCGATCGTCCCAACGTTCACATGCGGCTTGCTGCGCTCAAATTTCTCTTTGGACATGGAGTGTTCCTCAAAGACATCCCGGGGCTGCGCCCCGCGAGATCAATCAATCTTGGCAATCAACCTTGCAACGACCTTGGCCTTCATCGGTCCCGCGATGGAGCCCACGACCGGGATTGAACCGGTGACCTCGTCCTTACCAAGGACGTGCTCTACCGACTGAGCTACGTGGGCCGGGCATGCTGCATCGGAACAACGTGACCTGGAGCGGGTGATGGGAATCGAACCCACGTCATCAGCTTGGAAGGCTGAGGTTCTACCATTGAACTACACCCGCTGATGTCGCCGAGTCCGCCCGCCCGCCCGCGCCCGGAAGGTCGAACCCCGCGCCCGTCCCACCGGCTTCACCTGGTGGAGGGGGAAGGATTCGAACCTTCGAAGGCGTAAGCCGGCAGATTTACAGTCTGCTCCCGTTGACCGCTTGGGTACCCCTCCGCGAAAACGAGCCGCGTATTCTGATTTCGGGTCGTGCCGGTGTCAATGCGTTTTTGGCGCATTATTTGCACCATCTTGGGCCGATGCTTGGCCGAGATTACCACGCGAGGCTGCCGCTTCGGCCAAAGCTGTGCTCAAACGCTCATCGAGATACCGCCACTCTCCCGGCTTGAGGTCCCGGGGCAGAGCGACGGGGCCATAGCGTAAACGCAGCAGGCGACTCACCTCGTGGCCAACCGCCTCCCACAGCCGGCGTACTTCTCTATTGCGCCCCTCCCGCAGAACCACCCGGTAGGCGGCATGGCGGGCGTCATAGGATCCCTGCTGGGCTTGCGGTGAGGAAGGCTCGATGCGGTCGAAAGCGGCCACGCCATCATCCAGCTCCACCCCCCGTAACAGTTGCCTTAACGTCTCCGGCCGGGGCCAGCCCCTGAGTCGGACGAGATATTCGCGCTCGATCCGACTGCTTGGATGCATCAGCCGGTGCGCCAGCTCACCGTCGGTGCTAAAGAGCAGCAGTCCGGCGGTATTGACGTCCAGACGTCCAATCACGATCCAGCGGCCGTGCCGCGGGTTCGGCAGGCGCTCGAAGACCGTCGGCCGGCCCTGGGGATCGGACCGGGTGGTCACCTCCCCGACCGGCTTGTAGTAAAGGAGTACCTGCCGCGGCCCAGCGTGCATAAGCTTAGGGTCTAGGCGGCGACCGTCGAGGCGGATCTCCTCCCCGGCGCCAGCCCGGTCGCCGAGCTGTGCGAGGCGTCCGCTCACCGTAAGCCGCCCCTCGCGGATCCATTGCTCCACCTGTCGCCGAGAGCCGATCCCGGCGGTGGCAAGTAGTTTTTGCAGGCGGATCTTGGACACGAGCGGGTCCGGAAGACTGGGGCTGTCCATAATAACCTGCGGATATCAGGAGATAGCTCACGATTGTTTGTGGCGCCGGCCCGTGCGAGGGTAGAAGAGTTCCTTGGTAGGAGGGTATTCCGTGATCTACGACAGCATTCTCGGCACGATCGGCGGCACACCCATCGTACGCATTGGGCGGCTTGCTCCGAGCCACGTCACGATGTACGTGAAGTGCGAATTCTTCAATCCGTTGGGCTCGGTGAAGGATCGCCTCGCGATCGCGGTCATCGAGGACGCCGAGCAGAAGGGCACACTCAAGCCCGGACAGACGGTAGTCGAGGCCACCTCCGGCAATACAGGTATCGCGCTTGCGATGGTCTGCGCCGCCAAGGGGTACCCGTTCGTCGCGGTGATGACCGAGACCTTCTCGGTCGAGCGGCGCAAGATCATGCGCCTGCTCGGCGCGCGCGTGATGCTGACACCGGCGGCCGAGCGGGGTACAGGCATGGTCCGCAAGGCAGAGGAACTCGCCCGAAAGCACGGCTGGTTCCTCCCTCGACAATTCGAGAACCCGGCCAATCCGGCCTATCACCGCAGCACCACGGGATCTGAGATCCTCAAAGACTTCGCCGGGCGCCGGCTCGACTATTTCGTCAGCGGCTGGGGTACGGGCGGCACGCTGACCGGTGCAGGGCAGATGATTCGCCTCGCCCGGCCGCAAGTACGGATCATCGCCACCGAGCCCGCCGCTGCCGCGTTGCTCTCGGGTCAGGCCTTCTCGCCTCACAAGATTCAGGGGTGGACCCCGGATTTCATACCCGAAGTGCTCGACCGAAAGGTCGCTCACCGCATCGTAACCGTAACGGACCAGGAGGCGATCGAGACCGCGCGTGCACTCGCGCGCAGCGAGGGCATATTTTGCGGGATTTCCTCGGGCGGAACGTTCGCGGCGGCCCTCAAGATCGCCGCCGAGGCTGAGGCGGGTTCCGTCATCCTAGCCATGCTCCCGGACACGGGAGAGCGCTACATGTCGACGCCGCTGTTCGAAGGCATCGCCGAAGGCGGCGATCCGGAACCCTGAGACCCGCCGCAATGATGGCCATACCCGCCCCGCAGACCGAGCGCGACGATCCGGATGCTCGGCATTACGTAAATCTTTCGGATCCCTTCCCCATGTGGCGGGGCGGAACACTGCACGGTGCGCAAATTGCGTACGAAACCTGGGGCAGGCTCAACCGGGCGCGAGACAATGCACTGCTGCTATTTACCGGTCTCTCGCCATCCGCCCATGCGACTTCCTCGGCCGAGGACCCGAGGAAAGGCTGGTGGCAGCGCATGATCGGACCGGGACTCGCCATCGATACCGATCGATACTTCATCATCTGCGTCAATTCGCTCGGCAGCTGCTTTGGCTCGACCGGGCCGGCTTCGATCAATCCGGCAACCGGATCACCCTACCGGCTGGAGTTTCCGGATCTGTCGGTCGAGGACATCGCCCGCGCGGGCCACGAGGTGGTGCGCTCGTTCGGCATCCTGCGTCTTGATACGGTGATGGGCCCATCGCTCGGCGGCATGGTCGTGCTGGCGTACGCGGCCCTTTTCCCGGGTGCTTCCCGCCGCCTGGTCAGCATCTCCGGAACGGCGGCCGCTTCGCCGTTCGCAATTGCGCTGCGATCCGTCCAGCGCGATGCGATCACCTCCGATCCCGACTGGCGCAACGGCCAATACGATGCCGATCGGCCACCGATCGCCGGCATGCGCTTGGCGCGCAAGCTCGGCACGCTCACCTATCGCTCGGCCGCCGAATGGCAACAGCGCTTCGACCGCCAGCCCATCCGGGCGGACCTTCGCGGCAGCACGCCGTTCACCTCGGAATTCGCCGTTCAGGGCTACATGGAAGCGCAGGCCAACCGCTTCGTAAGCGCCTTCGACGCGAACTGCTATCTGTACCTCTCCCGAGCGATCGACCGCTTCGATCTCGCCGCCCACGGTGAGCCTGAGGCGGTGCTGCGCAAGGCGAACCTGGAGCGCGCCCTGGTGATCGGGGTTGAATCGGACCTGTTGTTTCCGATCGGCGAGCAACGCTCGATTGCCCAGGGGCTCGAGATCGCAGGGACTGCGACCCGTTTCGCCCCGCTGCCCTGCATCGAGGGCCACGACGCATTCCTCATCGATATCGAGCGCTTCGGGCGCGAGATCGGCACGTTCCTCGCAGGCCTGGCGCCCTAGGCAGCTCCCCG
>JAJZVF010000100.1:3743-10642 GCA_021845825.1 Pseudomonadota bacterium
GCCGTTCTCGAGCCCGCGGCACGGGCGTAGGGTCTTGCGGAAATCGCCTCGGCGATTTCCGCCAATAATATAAGTTCAATCGCGCCGTGGTTCGGCGGGAAGGGAGGCATAATCGCCCCAAGAAGCAATCCTAAATCGGTGACTGCCCAGAGAACCCACGTGGAACGTCGGCTGCATACGCGGCATCGCGCCCGAACCACCGTCTATATCAGCATCCCCGGCGGCTGCCGCAAGCTCTGCAGGGCGATCAATCTCAGCGCCACCGGCGTATTCATAGAGACCAACGATCTTGGTCTGCGCAAAGGGCAACAGGTCGTGCTGTCCTTTGCGATCAACCTGGGCGCCATTACCAAGCTGCATCGGCGCACCGCGGTGGTAGCGCACGTCTCGCGCGGCGGCACCGGCCTGATGATGGAAAGTTACAGCGCCGCGCGCGCGCTGTAGGGGTCTTGCCGCTCGATGGCGGACATCGAGGTGCCGCTGCAAGCGGATCGGGCGCTCGACGAGCCCCCGTGGTTGCGCGGCTGTGGTCCGCGCTCCGCGAATTGCCGCGCTGTGGCGCAAGCATGACGTTCCGTCTCCGGGCGATCCCGGCGCACCACGCCGGTCGCCGGCATGCGCCGCATCCAGGTCCGAAAACGGCTGGTTCCCGGGGTACCTGCGGCGTATGGTCATGCCCGTGGAAAGCGGCTTGCAATATGACTTGTCGGTGCTGGAACGGGCGCGCCTCAGCCGGGATCCGCGCTTCGACGGCAAGTTTTTCGTCGCGGTCACCTCGACCGGTATCTATTGCCGGCCCGTGTGCCCGGCCGTCCCCAGTGTCAAGAGCCGCCACATCCGCTATTTCGCCAGCGCCGCCGCCGCCCACGAGGCGGGATTTCGGCCCTGCCTGCGCTGCCGGCCTGAAGCTGCCCCCGGGACCCCGGCATGGAGCGGCACGTCGGCGGTGGTACGGCGGGCGTTGCGGCTGATCCAGGAAGGGGGGCTCGACGGGCAGGCCGTGAGTGAATTCGCCGCGCGACTGGGGCTCGGGCCGCGGCATCTTAACCGCCTGTTCCACCGGCACGTGGGCGCCTCTCCGCGGGCCATCGCGCAGACGCGACGGCTGCACTTCGCCAAGCGCCTGATCGACGAAACTGATCTGCCGATGACCGAGATCGCGCATGCGGCCGGATTCGGCAGTCTGCGCCGATTCAACGACGTGTTCCGCAGCACCTATGGAGCGCCGCCTCGCGAGCTTCGCCAGCAGCGCCGCGAGCAGCGGCCTTGCATCACGGCCGGCGAAGTGTGCCTCACCCTCGCCTATCGGCCGCCCTACGATTGGGGCCATATGCGAGAGTTCCTCGCTCAGCGCGCGCTTCCCGGCGTGGAGAAGATCGACGCATCGAGTTATACGCGCCTCATCCGCACGGCCGACGGGTATGCCGAGATCGGCATTCGGCCGCTCCCCGCGCGCAATGCGCTCGAGCTGCGCGTGCGCGGCGCGCCGGCGGAGGCGCTGTTGAACATCGCCGCGACCGCCCGCCATGTCTTCGACCTGTCCGCCGACCCGGAAAGCGTCACGCAGAGCCTTGGCGCCGACCGGCTGCTGCGCCCTCTGGTCCAACGGCGCCCGGGCCTGCGCATCCCCGGGGCGTGGGACCCATTCGAGTGCGCGATACGCGCCGTGTTGGGTCAGCAGGTCACGGTCGCGACTGCACGTGCCCTGGGGGGACGGCTGGTGCAACGACTCGGCCGGCCTGCGGCCGGCGCGGGAGGACTGACCCACCTCTTCCCCACACCCGAGGCGATCTTGGCCGGCAATCTCGACGGCTTGGGCCTCACCGGCAACCGGATCACGGCGCTGAAAGCTCTGGCGAAAGCAGTCGCGGAAGGCCGGATTGCATTCGAGCGGCCCGCGGAGGAGGTGATCGCGAGCCTCGAGCAGTTGCCGGGGTTCGGTGAGTGGACGGCGCAATACATCGCACTGCGGGCGCTCTGGGAGCCGGACGCGCTGCCGGGCGCCGACCTGGTGTTGCGGCGCATGGCCGGCAAGGGAGGAGGCCCGTTGTCGACGAAAGAGATGGAACGGCGGGCCGAGCGGTGGCGTCCGTGGCGCAGCTACGCCGTGATGCATTTGTGGTGCGCGGCCGGCGAATCGCGGGCGCGCAGGGCGGCTGTGCCGCGGCGCGTCCACGACGCATCTTGCGCGAAGAGCGCAAAACCGACCGGGGCGCACGAGTCATGACGCCGTCGGCGATACAGTACTGGCACGAGATCGACTCCCCAGTCGGCAAGCTGCTGCTTGCCGGGGACGGCAGCCGTCTGACGCACATTTGTTTCCAGTCTGGCCCGCATCCGATGCGTCCGCAGGAGCATTGGGCGGCCTCGAGAGAGCCGTTCGAGACGGCCATCGCGCAGCTGAGCGAGTACTTCGAGGGCCGGCGCCACAAGTTCGATCTGCCGCTCGCGCCCGCCGGCACCGACTTCCGGCGGCGAGTCTGGCGCGCCCTGGCCGCCATCCCCTACGGCCAGACGATCAGCTACGGTGAATTGGCGCGTCGCATCGGCAGTGCACGTGCCGCGCGCGCAGTGGGGCTCGCGAACGGCGCCAATCCTCTGCCCATCATCGTGCCCTGCCACCGCGTCATCGGTGCGAATGGGTCGCTCACCGGGTTCGGCGGCGGCCTGCCGATCAAGCGGGCGCTACTGGCGCTGGAGCGCGCGCTGCCCGAGCAGGAAGCACGCTCCTCTTCCCGGCAGCGGAAGCTCCGGGCTATCTAGGCCGGTGCGCCCGGCAAAACACCTGCCGTGCCCGCGCCGTACCCGTGTATCAGGCCCGGCTCACCCGGATCATCCCGCCAGCGGCGCTGCGCCCGCCCGCGTCAACTGCTGATTGGCCTTCGGAACATCCACCTGCTCCAGGTGTTGCCACTTCATGAGCGTCGCATTCAACTCGCGCGACAGGATCGTATAGCCGCGCACCGCGTCGGGACTGGGGGCCGCGTCGGCGCCATCGACGGCCCGCTCCAGGCGCACCAGAGCCTGTGACAGCATCGCGAGGCTCTGCAGGTTGCGCGGCGGCGGGCTACCGAAGCCCCTATGGTGTGCGGGAAACGGCTGCTCCCCGGAAAGGTGGCGCGCACGCGCATACAGCGCAGCGAGCACACCGCGCTGCACTCTCCCCCGCTTCATACGGGTATCAAGGGCATCGAGCAGCTTCACGGCCGCGGCCTCGGCCTGAGAAGCTCGAAACTCCGCGCGCTCGACTTTTTGCGCCAGATGAAACTGACTCATCAGGGCGGCCTGCGACACTTTGACGCGCGGATCCGGTTTGACGAGGAGCGGCTGGCGGTAGGTTCTTCCAGCCACGGTGAGTTCTGCCGTGTAACGGCCGGGCGGCGCCCATACACCGGGCTGTTCCGGCCCCTTGGCGCCCGGCGCCGCCGGCTTGGCGTAGTGAAGATCCCAGACCAGACGGTGCATGCCCGGCGCGGCCGAAGGGATCATCGGGGGCGGCACCCACTCGGGTGCGTATTTGAGCGTGGCCGGATCGGGGGGCGGCACGTAGTCGGCGCTGCTGTAGCGACGCACGATCCTGTCGTCCGCACTCAGAATGCTCACGGTAACCGGGCCCTTGACGCCGGCAGGCAGCACGTAATCGATGTAGGCGCCATTTGGCGGATTGGCCGCCGTCGGCTCGGACTTCGGCAGCGGCGTGCCGGTGAAGCCGGCCGGGCGCAGCCGGATCGCGGACGCAGGCTTGAACAGCGTGACGGCACCGGGATGCACCGCGCTCATCTGCCGCAGCGCGGTGATGTCGTCCATGATCCAGACGCTGCGTCCGTGCGTGGCGAGCACCAGATCATTGTCGCGGACTTTGATGTCACGCACCGATGAGACCGGCAGGTTCTGCTGCAGCGACTGCCAGTGCGCCCCGTCGTCGAATGACACGAACACGCCGTATTCGGTGCCCGCGTAGAGCAGGCCGGGCTTGACCGGGTCCTCGCGCACCACGTTGACGAAATCATCGTGCGGAATGCCGTTAGTGATCAGCGTCCAGCTTCGGCCGTCATTGCGCGTCACATAGATGTATGGCGTCTCGTCGTCCAGACGGTGCCGGTCGATGGCCAGGTAGGCCGTGGCGGGGTGAAAATGCGACAGCTCGATGCACGCCACCTTCGACCACGGGGTAAGCGCCTTAGGCGTGACGTTGAGCCAGCGTGCCCCGCCGTCCTCGGTACGCCACACCAGTCCGTCGTCCGTGCCCACCCAAATCACCTTGTTGGTGAACGGCGAGGGCGCGATCGAATAGATCACCCCGCGGCGGGCGCCGACATCGATGGCGTCAGTTGCGGTCACGGACCCGACATTGGGCGGTACGCCCGGGTTCTTGCGGCTGAGATCCGGACTTATCCGGCGCCAGTGCAGTCCGCCGTCGTCGGTGCTGAACAGATACTGGTTGGCGAAATACAAGGTCCGGTGATCGTACGGCGAGAACACCAGCGGCAGCGTCCAGGCGGTGCGGTAGTGAGCGTCTGGATAGGCCAGCGTCGGGTCGACGTCGCGCACCTGTCCGGTGCGCACGTCGAGCTTCAACACGGTGGTGGTGTTGCCCGTACCGTCGCCGTAGATGATGTTTGGATTCTTCGGATCGGGGACGACGTAGCCGTTCTCCCCGCCGGGGGTGATCTCGCGGAACTGCTCCATGGTGATGCCATCGGCGCCGATGGTTCGGCTCGGCAGCGCAAAGGCCCCCGAGTCCTGCTGCGTACCGTATACCCAGAACGGGAAACGATTGTCGGTGCTGATGTGATAGACCTGTGCGGTCGGCTGGTTGTACCAGCTGCTCCAGGTCTTGCCGCCGTCGAGAGTGACCTGTACGCCCTGATCGCTCCCGAGGATCATGCGGTGGGTGTCGGTCGGGTCTATCCACAGCTGATGAAAGTCATCGCCGGTCGGATCGCCTTTGAGCGCGATGAAGCGCTTTCCGCCGTCATCCGACCTCAGCACGATGGTGTTCATCACGTATACCCGGTTGGCGTTGCTTGGGTCGACGGTGAGCGCGCAGAAATACCAGCAACGGCGGAAGATCCGCCAGTCGCGCGAGACGTGCCGCCAGTGAACGCCGCCGTCGTCCGAGCGGTACAGGCCGCCGGTTTTCCAGTTCCCGGCGACGAGCGCATAGACCCGCTCGGGACGAGTCGGCGCGACCGCGATCCCGATACGTCCCGGATGGGCGGGAAAACCGTTGCCGATGATGTGCGTCCAATGGCTGCCGCCATCGTGGGACACGTACAATCCACTGCCCGGACCGTTCGAGGGCGGGTAGACACTCCAGGGCGGGCGCCGCGTCTGCCACATCGCGGCGTAGATCGTGCTTGGGTCGCCAGGCTTGAACGCCAGATCCGCCGCACCGGTGTCGGGATTCAGATAGAGAACCTTGCTCCAGTGTCGTCCGCCGTCGAGCGTGCGGAACACACCACGCTCTGCGTTGGCACCGTAAGGATGGCCCAGCGCGGCGACGAATACCCGCTCGGGATTCTGGGGATCGACGATGATGCTCGCGATCTGACGCGTATCGGCGAGACCGATGTGGGTCCAATGGGCGCCGCCGTCGGTCGACTTGTACATGCCATCGCCCTGGGCGATGTCCGAGCGCATATCGGCCTCGCCGGTGCCGACGTAGATCGTGCTCGGCCGCGAGGGCGCAATGGCGATCGCACCGATCGAGCCCACCGGCTCGTGATCGAAGATCGGCCGCCATGTCCGGCCGGCATCCCGGGTTTCCCACACGCCGCCGTCGACAGCGCCGAAGTAGAAATGACGGCTATCGCCGGGAATGCCGGCCACCGCGAGGGCCCGCCCGCCGCGGAACGGTCCGATCAGCCGCCACCGCAGTGCCTGGTAGTCGGCGGGACTCACCGCCGAAGTCGCTACCGAGGCGCGAGGTGCGGCCGCACGAGAGACGGCCGGGGATGAGTCCGCCCGAGCCATCAAGGCAGCGGCCGTTCCAAGGACGAGCAATGCAGCAGCGGCGTATCGCACCGGAAGCCTCCCACGAGCTACGGACTGGGTCGGGAGAGTGCCACGCGGGGCGATCGAGGCGCACCCGGGACCTCCCGCGACGAACGCATGAATCTAACGGGCGGCGGGACTTTTTTCTCGTCCCGCGCCATCCCCGCGCGGTGAGCCGAGCCTCTGCCGCGATGAGTCGTTGTCCGGCAAAGGCGCATCATACCGGCCGCCGGCTCGGGCCCGAGCCGGCGCACCCGAGCAGCGCCTTTCGCAAGCCGCACGAGGCCGGGCTCCCCGCCGGACCCATGCGGCTGCGGACCTGTGCCGGGCTCTTGCGAGGCAGACCGGACCAGGTCGGCGCAAATCCGCCGGTCTCAGTGCGCCGGCGTGAACGAGAACTTCTGGCCGGCCACCGCGGCCTGGTACATCAGGCCGCCCTTGGCGATCGTAAACACGGCCACCCCATTTTCGTAGTGGCCGGAGGCGATCGCATGCGACTCGGTGCCGCTGGCCCCCGCCTCCGTGCCCGCGGTGCCTGCGCTTGCCGAGGCGGACGCCGTCAGCGCGACGGCGTTGACATCCGCACTCAGCGAGAAATTTCCCGACTCGAAACGTTTGAGCGCAGCCCGATCCTGGAAGAACACCATCTCGCTGTAGACCTGGCCGCCGAGCTGGAAACCGAAACTGACCTGGGTCATGGAGGTGTTGCCGATGTAGCGCCCCTGCCGGTAGACGCGGCCCTCGCCATGGGCCGCTCCAACGACGAAACCGCCCTTGCCGATCGTCGGGAAGACGGCGTAGCCGTAGCTGCTCTTGAAAAACGCCGCAGCCGGCCCCGCATGTCTGAACAAGGCGATCGTGTCGGTGTAACGATCGGCGAGCGCGACCGGGGCGACCAGTAC
>JAJZVF010000101.1:0-5260 GCA_021845825.1 Pseudomonadota bacterium
AGCGCACGATCTTGCGGGATACGCCGCCCGCCCCGGCCGATCATCACTGCGATCTCCCCCTCGTAGTCGAGCTGCACGGACTCCCGCGGACGCACGATGGGTTCGCCGGGCGCCGAGAACGAACTATGCGAACGCATGAAGAGGCTCGGGTACCTGGGACTCTCCGAATCGTCCTTGTATTCCTCGTTGCGCGCAGGATAGTTGACGCCTATGCAGAAGTAGCGTGTGCAGCGACCTGCGGGATTGAGCAGGCGTACCTCTTGCGCGCCGTAGTCACACCGATCCGATTCGGCCCATTCGTGCGCAAGCTCGGTGAGATCGGCGCGCAGGAGCGAGAGCACATCCTGTGCCCGGCTACCCAGGCGTGCGCCGAGGTCGACGACGCCGCGGGAACCCAACGCCCCGCAGGACTGACGTCCCTCGACCTCGAAATTCAGCAGTCTCAAGCAGCTGTCTCCGCAAGCAGACCGGCGCGCTCGAGCACCGCATCCAGGCGCTTCTCGAGCTCCGGCGTCGCGCTCATCATGGGCAGCCGGTGCTCATTGTGTGCGAGCAGCTTGAGGCGCCGCATCATGTACTTCATGGGAATGGGATTGGTGTCGAAAAACACCGCCTGATTGATCTCGAACAGCTGGTGATGCAACGCCTGCGCACAGGCAAGATCGCTTCGCCAGACGGCCTCACACAGATCGGCGAGGATCCGGGGGCGGAGGTTCCCTACGGCATTCATCAGGCCGCAGGCGCCCACCGCCATCATCGGGAAGCTGAGCTCCTCCAGTCCCACGAAGATCTTGAATTCCGGGCCGAGCACGGCATGGCACTGCGATACCAGCGCCAGATCGTTCACCGCATGCTTCATGCCGACGAACGACGGTGAGCGCTCGCGCAGCGTCTTCAGCGTCTCGATGGTCACGTTGACTGCAGCGCGCCCGGGGATGTGATAGACCATCCATGGCAGGTCGGTGAGCGAGGCGAGCTCCAGGTAGTACGCGATGAGGCCCCGCTGCGGCGGCCGGATGTAGTAGGGTGTGACGATGAGCAGCGCATCGGCGCCGGCTTTGGCGGCGTGCTCCGTGAGCTCGCGCGTCTCGCGCAACGACTGCGAGCCGGTGGCTGCGACCACCGGGGTCCGTCCGGCGACAACCTGCACCGCGACGTCGACCAGACGGTTGCGTTCCGCGACCGAGAGGGTCGAGGGCTCCGCCGTGGTGCCGTTCACCAGCACGCCGTGCGAGCCGTTGTCGATCTGGAACTCGACCAGGCGTGCGTAGGCGTCGTAGTCGACTTCGCCGTTGCGGAATGGCGTGACGAGCGGGGGAATGGAGCCTTTGAGTCTGTCGGGTCGGGCCATGGAGAATCTCCTTTTCTGCATCACGCCCCGAGCCGGGGCACGCGATGGGTGTCGAAGGCCAGGCAGATGTTCTTGGTCTCCATGTAGAAATCGAAGCTGTAGTCGCCGCCGTCGCGGCCGATGCCGCTTGCCTTCATTCCGCCAAAGGGCGAGGGCAGATGGCGGTTGTTCTCCGAGTTCACCCAGACCATCCCGGCCTCCACGCCGTGCGCCATGCGTAGCGCCCGTCCGGTATTGGAGGTCCAGATGTATGCGGTCAGACCGTATGGCGAATCGTTGGCTGCCTTCAGCGCCTCGGCCTCGTCGTCGAAGGCGATGGCGGTGAGCACCGGACCGAAGATTTCCTCGCGTGCTACTCGCATGGTGTTGCTCGCGTGAGTCAAGAGGGTCGGCTGTACGTACAGCCCGGGCTTCAGGGCCGCCACGCGGTTGCCGCCGACCTTGATCTGGGCGCCTTCCTCGCGTGCGATGCGGAAGTAGCTCAGGACTTTATCGAGATGACGCGCATGGATGAGCGGGCCGATTTCGGTTGCCGGATCCAGGGGATGACCGACTTTCAGCTTCGCCACGCGCTCGGCCACGCGGTCGATGAAGCGCTCGTAGATGGAGCGCTGCACCAGCAGGCGGCTGGAGGAAGTGCAGCGCTCGCCGTTCAGGCTGTAGATCATGAACACCACGGCATCGACGGCGCGCTCGAGGTCGGCATCGTCGAATACGATGACCGGATTCTTGCCGCCAAGCTCGAGGTGTACGCGCTTCAGCGTCGGGGCGCCCTGGCTCATGATGAGGCTCCCGGTCTTCGATTCCCCGATGAAGGCGGTGGCACGAATGGCGGGGTGCTCGGTGAGCAGCTTGCCGGCACGCTCACCGACACCATTGATCATGTTCACTACCCCGGGCGGTACGCCGGCTTCGGTCATGATCTCAGCCAGCATCATGGCCGTCAGCGGACTCCATTCCGCCGGCTTGTGCACTACCGTGCAGCCGGCGGCGAGCGCCGGCGCGATTTTCCAGGTAGCGAGCATGAAGGGCGTATTCCACGGCGTGATCACCGCCACCGGGCCGATCGCCTGACGGACCGTGTAGTTCATGTGCTCGGCCGCGGGCAGCGCCAGGCCGTTGGCGGCCTGCGGAGCGCGATCGGCGAAGAAGCGGAAGTTCTCCGCACCGCGCAGCGCCGCTCCGCTCATGAAGCGCAGCGCCTGGCCCGTGTCCATGCACTCGATGAGCGCGATCTCCTCGCGGCGCGCCTCGATCGCATCGGCCACCTGGTGCAGGATGGCCCGCCGCTGCTCGCCGGTCTTGGCGCGCCAGGCGGGCAGCGCCGCCTCGGCGGCGCCGGCGGCTGCGTGGACATCCTGCTCATCTGCGGAGACGACCTGGTTGATCACTCCTCCGTCTACCGGGGAGAGGTTATCCAGAAGGTCGCGGCTCGCGCCGCGCTCCCGGCGTCCAGCGATGAAGTGCCCGAGCGGTTCTGCGCGGAAACGATCCAGCAGCGCCGCGGCCTTGGCAAGATTCGACTCGAGGCGGCTCATTTCTCCTCCCCCGTGCTTCGACGTCTTTCGACATAGTCGTGCAGATTGTTCCGCCTGCACCTCAGCACCGGATCGATCTCCTGCATGTCGAGCGAAATGCCAAGCGGCAGTGCCTCATAGAGCGGCGCAAGGTGCTCCCGGGCAGCCGCAAAGATCGCCTCGCAGGCGCGTTTGCGCGTGTCGAGATCCCGTCCAGGGCCGATCCGGAGACCAATGTGCACGAAAGTGTTGTCCGGATGCCCATCGGCAATCACGTAATGCTCGGCCGCATACGCCCGGGTACGAATCCCGCCGACCGGGAATACTCCCGTGCCGAGCGCAGCCTTGTGCACGGTGGCGAGGAAGGCGGGCAGATCCAGCCGCTCCCGCAGGTTTGCGGAATACTCGATCGTGATGTGCGGCATGCCGGCTCTCTATTTTCGGAAATTCCTTAACATCATAATTATCTTTCCGGAATAATTTGTCAAGCGGAAAGCACCGGAGCGTCGCGCTCACCCGGCGTGCGCAGCCGCTCAAGGCAAATAGAAGACCTGGGCCGGCTCATCCTGCGCAGTGAGGTCCGGGGCCGGCTCGCCCGCACCGAAGTCCACTTCGTGATAGCGGCCCTGGAAAAAGAGGAGCGGCCGATGAGGCGGCACGCCGGTGTGCAGATTGCGCACCCGGGCGACGACCAGCCAGTGATCGCCCGCTTCCACGCGCCGCTCAAGCTCGCAGTCGAGCGAGGCGAGCGAGCCTTCGAGCCGGGGCGCGGCCCGCCACGGCACGAAGCGAAACGGCGGCGCATCGGGCGCCCGCCACCCGCCGGCGAAGTAATTGGAGAGTGCCTGCTGATCGTAGCGAAGGAAATTAATGGTGAAATCCGCCATCGCGTCCAGGCGCTGCGCGAACTTGGTCCGTTTGCCGGGACAGAACAGTGCCAGCATGGGATCGAGCGACAGCGAGTTGACCGCATTCACCGTCATCGCCAGTACCTCGTCCCCCGCCCGGCCGATGATGACCGCGACGCCTGTGGCAAGCAGGCCCATGGTGTCGCGGAAACGCCGGCGGTCGGGCGGGCAGGGGTCGGCCATGGGTGTCAGCTGCCGGCTGCGGCCGCAAAGGCCTCGGCGCGGTTCTGCTTCACGAAGCTCATGACCCTATCGGCGTGCTCCTTGATCTGGACATTGTGTCCCGTCACCAGTGCGCCGGCCATGCGTACCGGATCGCCGAAGAAGAAGCGCTCGTACAGCACCTGCCGGGAAGCGAACGCCGAGAGCGCTGCGTCCCAGGCCAAGCGGAACATGGGAATGCGGTCGAACGCTTCGGCTCTCGCCGCCTGGTAGTACTTGTGGATGTCCTCGGCGAGCGGCCCCTTGAGATCGGCTTCCGTAGGCATGGCAACCAGGCCGCTCGCCCCGATCTGTTGAATGATCTCCACCATGCGCGGATACAGGCGCGGGAACAGATTGCGCGCCGCGTCCAGCGGGTTCCAGGCCGGGCGCATCACGCCCCACTCGTCGAGTGCCGCATCCGCCTCGGCGGCACGCAGGAAGGCCTTCATGGTCTCCGCGGTCACCCACAATTCCGCGAGTTTCTCCTGAACATGCTGGAACACCTCGGCGCCGATGGTGTTGACCAGAAGTGACGCCAGCCCGAGCATGAACTCGCTCTTGGCAATGTTCTTGACCACGACCTGATGCGTCATGTGGACCACGGCGCCGGTGCGCGCGTAGGCCTCGTTGCAGCGCTTAACGTCCCGGTACAGCAGCACCCGCTCCCACGGGACGAAGACATCGTCGAACACCACCACGGCATCCATCTCCTCGAAGCGAGACCCCAGCGGATGGTCGAAGTGCGAGCGGCCGTAATCGACGCTCTCGCGGCAGATGAATCGCAGGCCCGGAGTGTCGTTTGGTATGCAAAACCCGAACGCGTAGGGAGCATCTTCACTGCCCGCTTTGAGTAAGGTGGAAGGAAACACCATGATCTCGTCGGAGATAGGCAGAGTCGCCAGCATGCGGCAGCCCCGGATGACGATTCCGGAATCCGTTTCCTCCTTGATCCGCGCCGCCAGATAAGGATCCGCCTGCTGTGCAAGGCTGACAGCGCGATTGGCCTGCGGCGGAATCAGGGTATGGGTCAGGCACAGGTCGTTCTCGCGCAGATACTCGTAACAGCGTACGGCATTCTCGCCGAAGCGGGCGCCTGCTTCGGCGAGGAAGGGTGCGCCCGCGGCATAACCGGTCATTGCCCGGTTGATGTAGTCAGGCACGCGCCCCATCATCCCGAAAGTGTAGTCCTCCCAGACCTTCATCGCCCGCGTGACGCTCTCGAGCTCCGCGCGGGTCTTCGGCATCATGAAGGAGCGCGCCACTTTGTTGCCGCTGGTCGG
>JAJZVF010000101.1:5360-10628 GCA_021845825.1 Pseudomonadota bacterium
GTTGTCACGGGAGATCGAGCAGACCGTGGCGCTCGCCGTGTGGGCCAACCAGGGTCCTACCATAGTGCGCTGGCTCGGCGCGGACACGCCGGTGGCCGCGAGTCTGCGGGTCGGTTCGGTGATGCCGCTCACCCGGTCGGCTACTGGTCGAGCATATCTCGCCTTCCTGCCCAGAGAGATGACTCAATCGCCGCTCAGGAGGGAACTCGCTGACAACCGGCGCAAGGGGCTTGTCCCGACCACCCCGGAGGCGGTCGAGGTGTTTATCGATGAGACACGGCGGCAAGGCTTCGCTCACACCATCGACTTCATTCCCGGTATCGGCGGCATGGCTGCTCCGGTGTTCGATCACACGGGTGCCATGGCGCTCGCAGTCGTGGCGCTCGGCTACAGCAAGCCGTTCGAGGCTGACTTCACCCGTATCTCGGCGGCAGTCATGCGCAGTGCCATACAGCTGTCCGGGCGATTCGGAGGGAAGACCGGACAGGGCTGACGGACGCTGCGCGTGGGCAGCCGTGTCCATCCGTCCCGCGGGTCGCCGGGCAAATCCGCGGGGTTCGTCGACGTTCAAGCCTGCACCAATGCGCACGGACACTGCGGCCGTGCGGCCGCGGGGACCCGCTGAATGACCATGAGCGATCAGGAATGTTTCCGGCCGTGGTGTCCATGCAAGAGCCGCCTGTGCCGGCCTGCAGCCGGCGACAGAGGTGGCACGAAGGGACAATTCCGCGGCAAGGGGAAGCAAGCGCGCCATCGGCGGCGGGACTAGCATCCCTAGCACATCCGTAATCCGGGCGTGTGGCGCGGGGATCGCACGCTGCGGCAGGGACGACACGCACCGGTAAAACCCACGGGAGCCTAGCGCATGTCCGCATTTGCACTCACCATCGGCGGCAAGGCCGTCGCCACGACACGACAGCTCGATGTCATAAATCCATTCGACGAGTCGCTCGCAGGCCGTTGTGCGGAAGCGACGACCGAGCACGTGGATCAGGCAGTGCGCTGCGCACGCGAGGCGCTGGCGGGGTGGGCTTCGACGCCGGACGCGGAGCGCGCGGCGAAGCTCGTGGACATCGCCGCGCTCATCGAGAGAAATCAGGCAGAGCTCGCGCGGCTGATCACCCTCGAGCAGGGCAAGCCGCAGAGCGGGCCGGGCGCCAATTTCGAGGTCGCAGGGGCCGCCGGCTGGACCCGGGCGACCGCGTCGCTGAAGCTGCCCGAAGAGACGATTCAGGACGACAATGTCGCCCGCATCGTCATCCGACGCAAGCCCGTCGGCGTCGTCGGGTCCGTAACGCCCTGGAACTGGCCGCTGCTGATCGCTACGTGGCATGTCATGCCCGCCGTGCGCGTCGGATGTACCGTAGTGATCAAGCCATCGCCCCTCACCCCACTGGCAACTTTGCGGCTCATCGAGTTGATGAACCAGATACTACCTCCGGGCGTGGTCAACGTGGTGACTGGGGGTGCGGAGGTCGGTGCCCGGCTCACGGACCACCCGGGCGTGGACAAACTCGTGTTCACCGGCTCGGTCGCCACAGGAAGGAAGGTGATGGAGAGCGCCTCGCACTCCCTGAAGCGCCTCACGCTCGAGCTCGGGGGAAACGATGCCGGAATAATTTTGCCTGGCACGGACCTCGAGCCGCTGCTCGAGAAGCTGTTCTGGGGCTGTTTCATCAATGCCGGCCAGACCTGTGCGGCGTTGAAACGCCTGTACGTGCACGAATCGCAATACGCGGCCGTGGTGGACCGGTTTGCCGCTTACGTCGCACAGATACCAGTGGGCAATGGCCTGGAGCCGCAGACGCTCATCGGCCCGGTCTCGAACCGCATGCAGCTCGAGAAGATCATGGGACTGGTCGCAGAGGCCCGAGCGCGTGGGGCGCGCATCGTAGTCGGCGGAGTGAAGCCGGACGGGCCCGGATTCATCTTTCCGCTCACGGTGATTGCGGATTGCACCGACGAAATGCGGGTCGTCAAGGAGGAGCAGTTCGGCCCGGTCATGCCGCTCATTCGCTATCGCACGATCGAGGAGGCGATCCGGCGGGCCAACTCCCTGGAAGTCGGCCTCGGCGGATCGGTCTGGGGAGATGATCCGGAGGCTGCGGCTCGCTACGCCGGACAGCTCGAGTGCGGTACCGCATGGGTGAACCAGCATGGCGTCATCAATCCGATGACTCCGTTCGGTGGAGTCAAGTGTTCCGGTATTGGCGTCGAGTTCGGCGTAGACGGACTGAAGGAATACACCACCGTCCAGGCGCTCAATATCGCACGCTAAACGCTATTTTCCGTCTTCCGCGCCGACGCAGCGTGGCGGCACGGCTCTGCGATGGCAGGAGGCAGCCGGCGCGGTGCGGCCGAATTCGAGGCAAGCGTTCGGCTGGGGATCTGACGGCGCCGACGGTCGCCCGAGACGCCGCAGACAGCCGATGGCCGGTTGCCGGCAGTCGCGTTGCGCCGAGGTGAAGCCTTGAAGAATCGAAACGACGCTCCCTCGCCGACAGCCGAGGCACGCTGGATCACCGTCGGCGAGCTGGGCAGTGCCTTTGGGTCGGACGCTGATTCCCACGTGCTCCCTCCCTCGTCCAAGCTCTCCGGCAGGCTGATGACGCTGTATTTCGGCGACGGACGCGCGGTGGACTACCACTTCCGGTCGGCGGCGGAGCTGGTGCGCGCCGGGGAAGAAGAAGTGGAGTCGTACCGGGCGAGTGAGATCCGCCCCGATATCCTGTTTGTCGATTTCATCGCCTCCGATCGTCGCGCGTCGACGGTCAGTCTCGTGCTCGACCTCGAGCGCGGCCTCTGCACGGCGGTCGAGGCCAGGCTGCCGACGGCGGCCGAGGCGCGGCTGCCGCTCGTTGAACGTGTCAAGCGGGGCGGAGAGTTGACCGGGGTCGAAGCAAAATTTCTAAGCGGTGCGATCGACGCTCCGTTCCGGCAGCGGGCGGGCGGTCACACCGACACGCGAGAGCTGATCGGCAAGCGGATTGAATATAGCTACAGCCGATCCGAGCGATATGAACACCTCTATCTCAATGAGCGATTCTACACGTGGCACTGCCTGGCGGGCGCGGAGCAGGGCTTGGCTGACACGGATCGCTGCCGCTACTTGCGAATCGCCGATCGGCTGTATCTTTTCGTGTGGCGCGAGAAGATCGTGCCGACGCTCGGCGCGGTCGTCGTGGACCTCGAGCAGAGGAAAACGACCGGCAAGTTACTCGGGTATCGGGACCTCGATTCCGGCGCGATCACGAATTTTCCGGTCGGCGCGCGCGTCGTAAGCGTGTCATGAGGGCCGATAAGGCATGCAGCGGGGACATGCCTTGAGCCTGTCGGGACGCTCTGTTCTCATCACCGGCGGCGGCACCGGTATCGGTGCCGCCTGTGCACGCCGCCTCGCCGCGGAGGGGTGGCGGGTGGCTGTCCTCGGGCGCCGCCATGAGCTGCTCGAGCGGGTCGCCGGGGAAATCGGCGGCCTCGCCGTCGCCGCGGACGCCTCCCGTGCAGAGGATATGCATGCGGCGGTCACGCTCGTCGCCGAGCGTTTTGGGGGCCTCGATGCTCTGATCGCCAACGCTGGCGGCCATGGCATAGGCGCGGCGCTCGAAACCGACGACGCGGCCTGGCGCGCGGCGCGGCTTGCCAATCTCGACTCGGCCTTCGTAGCGGCACGCGAAGCGCTGCCGTTGCTCCTCGCGCGGCGCGGCTCCATTGTGTTCGTGTCCTCGATCGCGGCGCTGGGCGCTCCTGCGGAGGCCTGCGGCTACACGACCTTCAAGCATGCGGTGATCGGCCTTACGCGCTCGCTCGCCCGGGACTACGGACCTAAGGGCGTACGCGTGAATGCCGTGTGCCCGGGCTGGGTGCGAACGCCGATGTCGGATGAGGAGATGCAGCCCCTCATGCGCTCACGTGGCATCACGCTCGAGCAGGCGTATGAGCTCGTGACGGCGGACGCGCCGCTGCGCCGTCCGGCGTCTCCCGAGGAGATTGCAGCCGTCTGCCGGTTTCTGATTTCCCACGAAGCCTCGATCATCACCGGGACCGCCATCGTGGCCGACGGGGGCTCGACGATCGTCGACGTGGGCACTCTGGCTTTCAGCAGGTGACTCGGACGTGAATGAGACCATGCTCTCCGCGGCGCGACTGCCGCTCGATCTCTGCGGCCGCAAGTGCATCGTGACCGGCGCTGCCCGCGGGATCGGCCGTGCGATTGCCGTGGCGCTCGCGGCGCACGGTGCGATTGTCGCGATCGTCGATCGCGCGATCTCGGAAAGTCAGGCTGCCTGTGCGGACATCGTGCGCGCCGGGGGACAGGCGCAGGCGCTCGCGGCCGATCTTGCCGATCGCGCCGAGATCGAGCGGGTGATGGTTCGAGCGACCGGCGACCTTGGCGGTCTGGATGTCCTCGTTCACAATGCGGCGCATTATCCGCTTCGATTGCTCCCGGACATCGATGCGGCGCTGCTGCAACGGACGCTCGCCGTGAATCTCGAAGCGGCGTTCTGGCTGACGCAAGCGGGGCTGCCGATGTTGCGCCTTTCGGGCCGAGGCCGCATCCTGATCACCTCCTCCGTGACCGGGCCTCGGGTCGCGTATCCGGGTCTTGCGCACTATGCGGCCTCGAAAGCCGGGCTCAACGGGTTCATCCGGTCGGCCGCGCTCGAGCTGGCAGGCGAACGGATAACGGTCAACGGCATAGAGCCTGGCATGATCGCAACGCCGGCCGCGGCAAACCTGGGCGGCGAAGCGCATCAGCAGTGGCTCGCGCGGCGCATTCCTCTCGGGCGCTTGGGTCGTCCGCAGGACATCGCGTACGCGATGCTCTTCCTGGCTTCCGATGCCGCCGCCTACATTACGGGCCAGACTCTGGTTGTGGACGGCGGCGCACTTCTGCCGGAATGCGGCTGGCTCGGTACTTCTGCATGAGCCCTGCCTGCAACAAGATGGCCAGGCCAGCTCTGCGCTGCGCGCATCGGCCGGAACGCGCGTCGAGTCAATCCGTGTCGACGCCGGGCGGTTCCGGCTCGCGGGGCGGGACAATCGCGTAACCGGGCGCCTTTGCGTTTCGGTACGGCAGGACAGCCGGCAGATACATCGCGAGGTATGCCGAGGCGGCCCGATCGGCCTCGCGGCACATATGCTTCGTCAGCGAGCCATACTCGAGCATCGATAGGCAGAACATCAGATCCGCGATCTCGATGGCCCGATAGAACAGACGCGAGCGATCTGCGATCGGCGGCAGCTCGAAAATGCTCGCGATGTGCT
>JAJZVF010000102.1:0-6663 GCA_021845825.1 Pseudomonadota bacterium
TGGCGTTGCGTGCTCCGCTCTGGTCACGGGGTCGACTGCGAGCGAGCTTCACCGAGCTACCCGCGGGCGGAGTGCAAGGGGTCCGTAGCGGACCACAAAGAGCCCGAATGCACCGATCCAGAGCGCGGCCGAGGCGATAAGGAGAGCGCGGGCATCACCATTCAGCGCGGCGGCCACTCGGGCAGCGGCGGCCAGGATCACGAGTCCGTAGATGACGCGGGTTGCGACGTCTGCGGTCAGTTCACGCCCCGTGTGTCCGCGTGTCACTCGCGTCATCACCGCAAGGATCATGGTACCGATGGCACCGACGGTAAGGGAATGAATCGCAGCGCTCAAGGGAAAGGCGGGGTCGAAGTTGGCAACCCCCAGCGCCGCGACCCCGAGGACCAGCCAACCATACCCGATGTGCAGGATGAGCAGCAGCGGCTCGGCGCGCGTTGCAATGCCGCGCCATCGCAGCAGACGCCAGAAATTGAGCCCGGCGCCGGCGAGCAACGCCAAGCCGGTCACCGTTCCTGTCGGTCGGAAGACCCAGATCATGAGGGCCGTGTGCAGTACGCCGAGCGAGACCCGATCGATCATGTTCGTCGCGGCGGGCAGACCCTCCTTGCGGCGATTGACCAGCCAGTTGCGTGTAAAGGCGGGAACGATGCGGCCGCCGAGCACGGAGACCAGGATCAGAATGGCAACCAATGCCAGTCGCCAACCGTAGCCGCCGAGCACACCGTAGCCCTCGAGGCTGAGATCCATGAGGAGGTTTGCCGCCGCGATCACGACGACCGGAGCGATGATGGGGTAATTGCTCCGGTTATGCGCGGCAAGGATCTCGCGGGCAACCACGGCGGCGAGCGCCAGCGGAAAGGCCATGTCGATAGCGATTGCGAGCCACGGTGCAATCCATGCACACACGATCGCATCGATGCGTGCGAGCAGCCACAGACCCACCAGCGACCCGAGCAATGCACCGCTCACCGGTTTGCGCCCCGTCCAGTTGGGGATCGCCGTCAGCAGAAATCCCGCCACGGCAGCAAGCACGAACCCAAAGATCATCTCGTGGATGTGCCAGCTGAGAGGATCGAAGCGAGTCGGTAGCCGCAGTCCTGCGGTCAGCATCGCCATCCAGAGGGCGATCGCGATGGCACTCCAGCCGGCTGCGGCGAGAAAGAATGGCCGAAAGCCGCAGGAGAGAAACGTCCGCGGGCTCTCGGTCCTTAAGCGTCGGTTCAATGCAGGCTCCTCGTGGTTGTCCCGATGCGAAGTATGTTGCGCGGGGAGGCTTGCGCGCGGCGGTGCGTGCCGCTGCGGACCCCGATCATCGCTGCAGCAACGGGAGCTTATCCGGCACTCCGTCCCACTGCTTCGCATCTTCGGGGGCGGGAATCTTCTCTGCCAGCACCGGCCACTTACGGGCGAGCTGTGCGTTAAGCTCGAGGAAGTGCTCCTGGCCCGGCGGCACCTCGTCCTCGGGGAAAATCGCCTCGGCGGGACATTCCTCGACGCACAGGGTGCAATCGATGCACTCGTCTGGGTCGATCACGAGCATGTTGGGTCCTGCATGAAAACAGTCCACCGGGCAGACTTCGACGCAATCGGTGTATTTGCATTTGATGCAGTTTTCGGTGACGACGTAAGTCACGACGCGCTCCTTTCCTCCGGCTGCGGCTCATGCTTGGGAAGCTAGCGCGTGCGGGGTTCTGTCTGCCTTGATGCGCATCAAGCTTGCCAGCAGACCGCCGGTTGCCTATGCTCGGGCGGTTCGAGCAGGAACCCGCGCACATGCCGCCAATGCGGCAACACCCCGCTCAAGCACGTACTGGCAACCTACCCCGTACCGCTCACCGGCGAGCTCGCCGGCCGAGGTGGCGATGTCTACCGGGTCGAGATGGACAAATGTCGCCAGTGCGGCACGCTCACTCCGACCAAGGAGGGCAAGGCCAAGATCAAGCGCTGCACGAAGACCGGCATCGAGTCCTTCCGCCAGCAATTGGCAGAAAACCCGCCGCCACGCAAAAGCCCGCTGCCAGGCACCCCGTCGCCTCGTAAGAGATGAACCTCATCCCTCCTGCGCGCCCTTCGGGCACGCTCCTTGGCGCTTTCCTGTGCCGAGGCCGAACTGCTTCAAAGCCAACAGTTTCATCCACAAATTCTGCGGAAGAGCCGAGAATCCTTTGGCGGGAGCAACGGCTTTCAACGATTCCACGACGTCTACAGGAATTCGCATCGTGATCGTGGTGCTTGGCCGATCCTCCTTCAGGCGCTTACGCAATCGTTCATTGCGCATGGATGGTTTCCTCGGCGGCCGAGGCACGTCTTGCTGAAATCAGGCGAATGGCCTCGTCATGCACCTCGATGTGTACTACCGTCAGCAATCTTCCGGTCGAGCTGAAGCCGATCGCCGCATCGCGGTGCTCGTCATTTCGCGTGCCATCCTGCAGGACAAACAGAGGATCATCGAAAACGGTCACGGCCCATGGCGGAAGGAGCTGTGGTGAATATAGGTGTTTTCCGACACCTCGGTCCGATGCGCATGATCTATAGTATGAGCATCAGGTGGAGGTCGTCATGGCCAGTATAACTTTAAGTCCGGAGCAGATCCGAGCGGCTCCGCCCGAGGTGCGCCGCTGGATCGAACAGGAGCTCGCCACATCGCTCGGCCTCGAGGCCCACGCGGGCGACGCCCGGGGACAGCCGGCGCAGCTCGCCAGCTGCAGTCGCGAGGAGCTCAGCGCTGTGCTCGGGCTGATTCAGGGAGCATTTCCCGTCGTCAATGTATTCTTCGAGCTGGGGCGCAAGGGCGCAAGCTTCGGGCAGGACCGGCTCGAAGCGTACCGGCTGTCAGATATTCAGCATCATACGAGGCTGCAAAGCACGGACCAAGTGATCGCGTGCCTCAACATGATCGGTGAGGCATTGCGCCGTGTTCGCGGTACAGCAGAAGTCTCATTCTACGGACTCGACGGGGACTACTGCTTCATCGCCACACAGACTCGGCAGAACATCCGGCAGTTGTGGTTCGAGCTGATCGGTCGCGGGGAGACAAGTCCCGTCGCGGGATCTTCCGTCCCCGACGAGGGGGTGCCGGTGCGTGAGCCGACGCTACCGCTCGAAGCGGCCGCTGCGGCATTGCACCCGGGCGTATCCTTGCCTCAGGCATGATGGGATGTCGGCGGGGTTCGCGGCTGAGTTCACCGCAGTCCCCGTACCTGACTGGCGGGCCGGCCCGGCATCCGCACAACTGCGCATGGACAGCAGGCGGCAATTGCTGCGCAATGCAAGCTGAGTCCGTCGTGTGAGGCGCGTCCCATGAACGCATCTGTCGGAGCACCGTATCCGGGTGGGTGGTACACGCGCTGGGATCGCGGCGAACTCTTCCAGGTCACGGGCCACGACCGCGCCTGTGGCGCCATCGTGGTGCGCGCATTCGATGGTCGCTGCGCGGTACTCGACGCGCGCACTTGGAGCGAACTTCCGCTGAGCCGCTCATCTCCCCCGGTCGGCTGGCCTCAGGCCGGCAGGGCAGACCGCCAGCCGGCGGCTATACCGGCCACAGACAGCCGGATCGTGTGGAGCGAGTCTCTGCTCGGGTGAGCCGAGCGGACATTCCCGACCCGGAGTTTCGCTCGAGCGCGCAGCGGGTGCGCGTACAACCGACGAGATTTACGCGTGGTCGCGCCCAAGGTAGCGCCTGCAACGGTACGGCGGCAGCGAGAAAACGTTGCTCAATCTCAGCATGATCAGGGTGAAAAGGGAGTCTAATGTCTACGGGTATATGTCGCGAAGCATCGCGGTAAGGAGGTTTTTTATGAATCCGTTACTCACCTCGATGATCATGCTCGGAGCGCTGGCGACAGTCGTCGTGTTATTCAGAGGCATCGGCTCGATGGCCCATGGCGGCTCTTACGGCGACGTTCGCAGCGATCATTTGATGTTCGCGCGGGTCGTGCTGCAGGCGGTCACCGTCGTGCTGATACTGCTCGCGGCATTACGGGTGTTGTAGGTCGCAGAGCGCGCACCCGGCCCATGCGGAGCCTGCGGGGAGCAGGCTTATTTGGGTGCGCTCTTTTTCGCACGGCGTGATCATGCCGAGCGCTGAGATTGTGTATCGAGCGCGAGGCGGTATCGCACTCGCGCGGCCCGCTCGCGGCAGGCTGTTCGATCGTGCGAGTTCCCGCTCTTGCGCGGCGCCTGCAGTCGCCGCATCGCCCGGGCACTCTGCCGGCTCAAGCGGGGCGCAGCCGGATGAAGCGCGCCCACTCACGCATGCATTCCCGAGGTGAACGCCCAGAGCACGATCACGCACATGATCACGACGTAGATGCGCAGGCCCCAGAACACCCATTGCTGCCAGAGCTTGAGCTGCTGGCGGCGCACCGGCTGCAGGGGCGTATGCCAGCCTTCCTCGGCAAGGAGCTTGTCGAGCTCAGCGGCACTGTACTCATTGAGATCCTTCATGGTTCAGCCTCCGAACAGGTGGGGAAACACGGCGGTGAGCCCATACAGAGCGTTGCAGACGATGAGCGCCACCATGATGAGGATCGAGACAGCATTGCGCAGCGGACTGTTGACGTGCGCGCCCATGAGCTCGCGATCATTGAGCAGCATCAGCAGGAACAGCATCGCCGCCGGCATGAATACGGTGGCAATCACCTGCACGCTGAGATTCAGGAACCCCACGGGCATGTTGGGGAACAACACCACCCCGGCGGCGATTGCCGTGCCCATGATGGCCGGCGCGTAAAAGCGCCACGCCTGCGCCGGGCGGGCGTTGAGCGAGCGAGGCAGGTCGAACGCCTCGCCGATGGCCCAGGCGGTGCTGGCGGTGATCACGACCGAGGCGATGAGTCCGGCCTCGATCAGGCCAAGCGCGAACAGGCGCATCACGGTGCGGCCGAGGTTGTTCTGCAAAGCGCGCAGGACGGCAACGACGGTCAGATCGTGGGCATCCGGCAGGTGCGAGAGCGCGACCGCACCGATGATGATGATGGCAAGTGCTACCAGCACCATGCCGATGACCCCGAGCATCAGGTCGCGCCGGCTGGCCGGGATGTCCTTCGGCAGCAGACCCTTGTCGACCACGCAGGATTGCTGGAAGAATAACTGCCAGGGCGCAATCGTCGTGCCGATATTGGCCGAGAGCAGCACGAGGAAGGTCGCCGAGAGCATCCCGCCGGGCAGCCGCCAGCCGCCCCCGATGAAGGCATGCGCCACCGCGCTCCAGTCGGGCTTGACCATCCACGCCAAGGGCAGGAACACGAGGTTGAAGGCGGCGATCAGCAGCGCCACGCGCTCCCAGCTCCAGTAACGCAGGAACACCAGGGTGCCGACGACGAACAGCAGCGCGAGCGGCACGGTGAGCGCGTAGGGGATGCCAAAGGCGAGGCCGCCGATGCGGATGCCGATGAATTCGGTCATCAGCGTCAGCACATTGGCGAGCACCAGATCAACCAGCGAGAAGATGCCCCAGAACGGTCCGTAGCGCTTCCAGATGAGCTCGGCGTGCCCGCGGCGGGTCACCGCGCCGAGGCGGATGGTCATCTCCTGTACCACATAGGCGATCACGCCGAGCAGCAGCATCAGCGGCAGGAAGATGCCGAGGCCATAGGCGGCGCCGGTCTGCGCATAGGTGAGCACTCCGCCGGCGTCGTTGTCTCCGAGCATCACCAGCAGCCCCGGGCCGACCAGCGCCAGGATCAGCAGCAGTCGATTGGGGAGGCTGCGCGGCCGGGCGCGCAGCTCGGCGATGTGCAGCCGGTCGCGCAGGCGCTGGTTGAAGCCGGCGCGCGCGCCCTGATCAAGACGGCCGTTTTGCGGGGCGTCGGGGGAGGCGTTCATGCGGGCGATTCCTGGAAGTGCGCCGGGGCTGGATAGGACCGGTGGGCGGGGGTTTGGGAGTTCACTGGGCTGTGCCTGCACGCGCAGTGCGATCACGCGCGCCGAGGCACTGCGCAATGTGCCTCACGACACGCGCCGCTCAGCAGCGACGGGGCCGCGACAGAGGAGTGCTCCGCGGGGTGCCCGCGGGCCGGTCCGGGCCGTCCGCCGCGACCGCCGGCACGCTCGGGAATCCGGCCCGGGACTCTCGTCCGGCGGGTTTAGGGCGCCCGCCGGAGGAGCCTGCCAAGTGAGCTGCGCTCGTCCGGTAACGGGATTGAGTCGCCACTTGGCGTACGCGAGCGGCCGTTGCGCGCGCACCGGGCGCGTGCCCGCCGTTTGCACGGGCCGCCGCGGTCGAAAGCGAGAGGCGCTGTCTTCGAGCGTATGAATTTTGATCACGACCCATCATCCTCGAGCGCTCATGGCACTCGCGCAGGACGCGCGTCCGCAAATGGAGCAGGCCGCGCGTTCCGCGCCCGGTGGGAGCGGCGAGCGCACGAACCCGCACGCCGAAGGCCGACGCGCATCATTGAGAGATAAACGGGCGGTAACCGGAGGTCAGCGCCGAGAGACCTCGGCGCAAGGGCACGGCACGCTTCAGCCGGCACCCAAGGTCTTCTTCCCCGGGGCCAGCCTTGCCGAGCGCAATGCGCCGCGCGGCGCGCGACACCTGCCACCGCTCGTACAACTACTGTCCAACTGGAGAAGACCTCACGGGCTCAAAAAGACGGCGCGGAAAGTACGCCAGAGTGCGGGCAAAGTAAAGAGGGAAACCGCGCGGCCGCTCCT
>JAJZVF010000102.1:6763-10584 GCA_021845825.1 Pseudomonadota bacterium
ACTGCAGCGTGTCCGCAGGGCCGGGGGTCCTGGAGGGCGTCCGGCGCGCACCCATGGGGATGCGCTGCGCAGCGCCTGTGCGCCGCGTGCATGTGTTGACGCCGATGCAGCGTCGAATCCGATATTTCAACGAGGGGAGTCCACGATGAATGCTCAGTTAGTCCAATTTCCGGCATCGGTCTTCGTGCCGCTCGGTCTGGCGTTCTTCGGGCTGGGTACCGGATATCTCATCTTCGGCCCGCAGGAGCTTCTCAACTATCCCGCGCGCGACGCCAACGTCGATCTCGCCAACGGCGTGTGGGGGTTCTGGATGCCCGGATTTTGCCAGTTCGTGAACGGAATGCTTCTGCTGGTCGGCCTCAGCTGGTTTCCGGTATTCAAAGGGTCGCCGCTTTATGCCGCCGGCATCATCACCTCGGTGTTCGGCATCCACTGGTTCGCGATGGGCTACATCCGGATGCGGGGCGGCGATCCGCGTCCGGGAGGGTTCATGGCCGTAGCGTTCTTCCTGGTCTCGCTGCTCGGATTCATTGTATTTCTGCGCGCAGGCGACTGGCCGGTGTGGCTGCTGTTCATTGGTCTGATGGCGGTATATGTGGCGGACTTCTTCGTGAGTTTTGCCTGGGGACTACCCGCAAGCCAAAAGGCGCTGGGGCTCGTGCACACGGCGACCGGACTCTGGTTGATGTACCTCACGTTCGCGATCGTGCTCAACCTCGCAAGCGGAACGCATCTGCCGCTTTGATGCGGGTGTCCGCGGCCCGGCACGAGCCGTGGACGCCGCCGCGGCTCGTGCGCAACGGTGCACCGCTTCCCTACGCCCACTCTGCCGCCCCACCTCGTCGGTGGGATGGGGTGGGGTGGGCGAGGAGGGCGGGCGGGACCGGCCGGCTGCGCAGAGCATCGCGCTGAATCCGCAGCGCCCCCGGGGGAGCCTCGGCTCTGCGGTCCGCCGGATCGCCGCGCGCTACGTATTCGCCGCCAAATCGCGCGGCAACTGCTGATCGCTCGACGGCCTGCCTTGGATGAATCTCAAGCGCGCGCGCGGCGGTGGGATGCGATGCATGACTCGAGCGAGAATGATTGCGGCAACGATCGGCGGACTCATCGCCGTCGTTGCGTTGGGCGCGGGCATATGGGCTTATCGTCGGCTGCACCCCGGCCAGCCCGCGCAGTTCCTGCGCGTCTCGGGCAACATCGAGGCGCATGAGAGCCTGCTCAGCTTCAACGTGGTCCAGTCAAGCATCGTCGACCTGCCTTTCGACGAGGGCGAATGGGTCAAGCGCGGCACCTTGATCGCGCGGGTGGATGACTCCGATTACCGCCAGCAGGTCCGCATTGCAGAGGCGGCGGTCGCCGTCCAGCAGCGCAGCCTCGCGGTCGCACAGCGCAACGTCGAGGCGGCGCGTCGGATAGTGAGCAGCGACCGGGCCGATCTCGCGTACAGAACGGTCAATTACCGGCGCCTGCAGCGGCTCGTTCCGCAGGGAGCGGCCTCGCGCGACTCTCGAGACCTCGCCCGCACGGCCTGGCAGCAGGCCGTCGCTGCCCTCGAACGCGACCAGGCTCTGCTTGCCGTGGCGCAGCGCAACGTGGCGCTCGCCGGGGCGAATGTGCGTGATGCACAGGCGAGTTTGAAGCTCTCGCGGATCATAGAGGGCTACACGACGCTGCGCGCTCCATTCAGCGGCGTCATCATGGTCCGACAGGCGGAGCTTGGCGAAGTGGTCGGTCCCGGCACGCCGATCGTGACCCTCGGGGACCTGGACCATGTATGGATGCGCGCCTATGTCAACGAGCCGGATCTCGGGCGCGTGCATCTGGGAGAGAAAGCCGTCGTCACGACGGACAACCGTCCCGGGGAGCACTTTCGCGGGCGCGTGTCGTTCATTGCGGAGAATGCGGAGTTTACACCGAAAACCGTCGAGACGTACGCCGAGCGGGTAACGCTCGTGTACCGCATCCGGATCGACATCAACAACCGCGGCCACGAGCTCGTACCGGGCATGCCGGTCGATGCCGTAATCGATCTCGCGCCGGCCCGTGCACGATGAGTGTGCCCGCCGCCCGGCCCGCGATCAGCGTCGCCGCCCTTACCAAGCGGTTTGGCGCCGTCACCGCCCTCGATGGCGTCACGTTCGCGGTCAGCCCCGGGGAACTCTTCGGGCTGATCGGCCCTGACGGGGCGGGTAAGACGACGGCGCTGCGCATTCTCGCGGGCGTCATGGCGGCCGATTCGGGCACTGTCCAGGTCGAGGGCATCGACGTTCTGTTGCACCCCGAGGAGGTTCGCGATCACATCAGCTACATGCCCCAGCGGTTCGGCCTCTACGAGGATCTCACCGTGGATGAGAACGTCCGGTTCTTTGCGGACGTGTTCGGGGTGCCCCGCCGCCTGCGGGAAGAGCGGGCGTCGAGGCTGCTCGCCGCCTCGGGGATGCTGCGCTTTCGCAAGCACCTGGCCGGTGAGCTTTCCGGGGGGATGAAGCAGAAGCTCGGACTCACCTGCGCGCTGGTACACGCCCCGAAAGTCGTGCTCCTCGATGAGCCGACTACGGGCGTCGACCCGGTTTCGAGGCGCGAATTTTGGCAGATTCTTTACCGGTTGCGCGCCGGTGGCGCCGCCATCGTAATCTCGACCGCCTACCTCGATGAGGCCGACCGCTGCGATCGGCTCGGGTTGATGCACGGCGGCGCTCTGCCTTACTGCGAGGCACCCGATGCGCTGCGGGCACGCATGCCGGGTGCGATGGTGGAGATTGCGACCCCCGATGCCCGATCCGCCCGGGCTGCTCTTGCCTCCGTGCCGGGCGTGCGAAGTGTGTTGATGGTGGGCGACGGCGTTCACGTCCACGTGGACGATGCGCGCAAGGCAATCCCGGATCTCGAGCGTGCGCTCACGCAGAAGGGCGTCGAGCACGCAAACGCCCGCGAGATCGTCGCCAGCATCGAGGATCTGTTTGTGGCGCTTCTTGGCTATGCGCCGGCCGATGGGCGCAAGGCGAGCGGCTCATGAGCGCAGCGGCGCCGATGATTCACGTCGCGGACCTTCGCAAGCAGTTCGGGGCCTTCCTCGCCGTCGCGGGCATCAGCTTCGAGGTGGCCCGTGGGGAGATTCTCGGATTCCTCGGGCCGAACGGCGCCGGCAAGTCGACCACGATCCGAATGCTCTGCGGGCTGCTCAAGCCGACGGCGGGCAGCATCATCATCGACGGCATCGACGTCGGCACGGACCCGGAGAGGTTGCGCAAGCGCATCGGCTACATGTCGCAGAAGTTTTCCCTCTATCAGGATCTCACCGTGCGCGAGAACCTGCGCTTTTACGGCGGGATCTACGGGCTTGGCGGGGCGGCGCTCACAAGCCGCATCGGCTTTGCGCTCGAGATGTCGGGGCTTACGGGGCGCCCGGATGCCCTCGTGAGCGAGCTCGCGGGCGGTTGGAAGCAGCGACTCGCACTCGGCTGCGCCATATTGCACCGGCCGGGGATCCTCTTTCTCGATGAGCCGACCTCGGGCGTCGACCCGCTCTCGAGACGGCGGTTCTGGGATCTCATCCACGACCTCTCCGCCGAGGGGGTCACCATCATCGTTTCCACGCACCACATGGATGAGGCGCAGTACTGCAACCGCATTGCGCTCATCGACCGCGGGAGCATCGTGGCGCTCGACACCCCCGGGCAGCTGAAGATGAGATCGCTCGGCGGGGAGCTGCTGCGCATCGATTGCCCGACGCCCGATCGGGCGATGACGGCGCTTGCGAGGCTGCCGGGGGTACGGGATGTCGCCATTTTCGGCAACAGCCTGCACGTCCTGGTGGACAA
>JAJZVF010000103.1 GCA_021845825.1 Pseudomonadota bacterium
GCGCCACCGTCCCTCTCCGCGGCCTGGTCGCGCTGTTTGCGCCGGCTCGAGAGCATCGAGGAATACAGGCGCTCGCGGCGCATGAACGCTCCGAGCACGGCGGGCTTCTCGCACCGCTCCGCCTCGGCCGCAAGACGCCGCTTCTTGCTCGCCGAGAATCGTCGCCGCTTGGCCGTGGCCGCCCGCTGCGGATCCGGAGCGCGCCCGACACGCACCGGTACTCCCCTGTGTACCGATCGAGGAATCCACCGTCGGTCATGTCTGCACCTGCCGGTGTTTCAAATTGCCCCAGGCGGGTGTATCAGCTCATATTGGCAAATTGTCTCTTTCTACCGGCACCTCACTCCACGGTCACACTCTTGGCGAGATTGCGCGGCTGGTCGACGTCCGTGCCCTTGAGCACGGCGACGTGGTAGGCGAGCAGCTGCAGCGGAACGGTGTAAACGGCGGGCGCCTGGAACCAGGTCACGTGCTTCGGCATCTCGATGACGGTGACGCCGTCGCTCGGCCGCATGCCCGCCTCGGGGTCGGCGAACACGACGAGCTCGCCGCCGCGCGCACGCACCTCCATGAGGTTGGATTTCAGCTTCTCCAGCAGATCGTTGTTGGGCGCCACCGCGATCACCGGCATATCGGCATCGACGAGCGCCAGCGGGCCGTGCTTGAGCTCGCCAGCGGGGTAGCTTTCGGCGTGGATATACGAGATCTCCTTGAGCTTCAGCGCACCCTCCATGGCGATGGGATACAGCGCGCCGCGGCCGAGGAACAGCGCATGGCGCTTCTCGGCGAAGCGTTCGGCGAGCCGATGGATGAGCGGATCCAGGGTGAGCGCTTTTTCGATGAGCGCGGGCAGTTCCACGAGGCGCGTCACCAAGCCATGCTCGCGCTCGGCATCGGCGCCGTGGTGGCGGGCGAGCGCGACGGTCAGCATGGACAGCGCGGCGAGCTGGGTGGTGAACGCCTTGGTCGAGGCGACGCCGATCTCGGGGCCGGCGCGGGTCAGCATGACCAGCTCCGACTCGCGCACCAGCGAGCTTTCCGGCACGTTGCAGATCGCTAGCGCGGACAGATAGCCCGACTGCCTGGCGAGGCGCAGCGCCGCCAGCGTGTCCGCGGTCTCGCCGGACTGGGATATGGTGACGAACAGCGAGTTGGGCGGCACCAGAGGATTGCGGTAGCGATACTCGCTGGCGATGTCGACCGCGCAGGGAATACGGCAGATCTGCTCGATGAAGTAGCGGGCCACGGAGGCCGCGTGATAGCTGGTGCCGCAGGCCACGATGTGCACGCCGGCCACCCGCTTGAAGACATCGGCCGCCGCCGGGCCGAAAGCCGCCTCGAACAGTCTCCCGTTGGCCACCCGCTCGGCCAGGGTGTCGGCCACGGCCCGCGGCTGCTCGTGGATCTCCTTCAGCATGAAATGGCGGAACGGCCCTTTCTCGGCGGCGTCGGCGCTGAGCTCGCTCTCGCGCACGGGCCGTTCGGCGATGTTACCGTCGCGGTCGATGACGCGCACCGCCCTGCGCCGGATCTCGGCGACATCGCCTTCCTCGAGGAACTGGAATCGCCGCGTCACCGGCAGCAGCGCGGCGACGTCGGAAGCGACGAAATTCTCTTCCACCCCGAGACCGATCACCACCGGACAACCTTCGCGCGCCGCCACCAGGCGCTCGGGGTCCTGCTCGCTCACCACTGCCAGCGCATAGGCCCCTTCGAGTTCCGCCACGGTGGCGCGCACGGCCTTGAACAGATCGCCCAGCGTGTCGAGGTGATAGTGGATCCGGTGCGCGACGACCTCGGTGTCGGTCTCGGAGTCGAAGCGATAGCCGCGGCGCTTCAAGTCCTCGCGCAGCTCCTCGTGATTCTCGATGATGCCGTTGTGGACGATGGCGATGCCCCCGAGGGAGACATGCGGATGGGCATTGCGCTCGCTTGGCACCCCGTGGGTCGCCCAACGAGTGTGGGCGATGCCGACGCGGCCGCCGGCCGGGGTGCTGTCGAGCGCCTCCTCGAGCATTCTCACTTTGCCGACGGTGCGCACCCGCACGAGCTTGCCGGACTCGATGACCGCGAGACCCGCAGAGTCGTAGCCGCGGTACTCCAGGCGGCGCAAGCCTTCCATCAGGACGGGGACGATGTTCCGCTCGGCGATCG
This sequence comes from Pseudomonadota bacterium, assembly GCA_021845825.1. GTDB lineage: Bacteria > Pseudomonadota > Gammaproteobacteria > Steroidobacterales > Steroidobacteraceae > 13-2-20CM-66-19. Next base: position 2,155 of record JAJZVF010000103.1, read on the forward strand.
CTCCGACGATTCCGCACATACTGGGCCGCTCTGTACCGCTGGAAACCCGCAGTTTGCCTGAATCTCGCATCGAGGGGCGAGACACGGCGCTGCGGAACGTGCGACTGTGCTCAGCCGGCGACACCGGCTGCGGTGGCTGCGGATGGACCAGGGGCCAAGCGACGCCGTAGCCTGTCCCTATGACCAAGCTGCACCGGAGCGAGGCGGGCACGCAGGGCGCGCGGCGGATTGCCCGCGCGCAGATGTCCGCGGCGGTGCACGCTCTAGGGCACCGGCCTCTGTCGGACAAGGATGTCCATTCGGCCCGCAAGAGCCTGAAAAAAGCCCGCGCCATGGTCCGCCTGCTGCGGGCGTCGATCGGCGATCGGACTTATCGCAGGGAAAACGCCCTCCTGCGCGACATTGCCCGTCCGCTGAGCGAAGTTCGCGACGCGAAGGTGCTCCTGCAGACGCTCGATCGCTTGAGCCGCCGCTCCCGAGCTCTGGGCGCCCCACTGCCGCTAGGCGAGCTTCGACGTATGCTGCGCCGCGAGCGCACTGCTATACAGCGAAAGCGCCTGCGAGGGTCCAGGCCGTTCGCCGACCAGCTCGAAGCGCTGCGCGAGGCGCGACGCCGCGCAAGCCGGTGGCGCGTGGGTCGAAAGGGCTGGTCCATATTGGGCACAGGGCTTGCCCGCGTCTACGGTCAGGCGCGCCGTGCGCTCTGCCGCGCCGAAGCCGAACAGACCGCCGAGACTTTGCATGAGTGGCGCAAGCAGACCAAGTACCTCTGGCACCAGCTGCAGGTTCTCGAGCCGATGGGCGCTCCGGTCCGATGCCTTGCGCACACGGCGCACGACATCGCAGACACCCTCGGCGAGGATCACGATCTGTGGGTCCTGCGCGCGAGGATCGCCGTGCACGTAAGCACCCGCGCGGACCGGCGGAGACTGCTCTCACTGATCGACCGCCGCTCGAGTCAGCTCAGGGCGCAGGCCCTTGCCCTCGCCGGTCAACTGTACGCTGACCCTGCGCCGGCCTTCGAGGCGCACCTGCGCCCGCTCTGGCGGGCCTGGCGGCACGGGCTGCACGCCCGTGCCGCCAGAGGACAAGTCAGGTCTTGGTCCGCTTCGAAGGCCGGGTCCAGCCCTCGATCGTGGTCTGACGGGCGCGGGCGATAGTGAGCGTGCCGGCAGGGACCTCCCCGGCCACCGTGGAGCCGGCGGCGATCGTCGCTCCCTTGCCCACGGTGATCGGCGCGACCAGCACGCTGTTGGACCCGGTATGGACATCGTCCCGGACGACGGTGCGGTGTTTGTTGGCCCCGTCGTAATTCGCGATGATGGTGCCGGCGCCGATATTGACCCGCGCGCCGATTTCGGCGTCGCCGACATAGGAGAGGTGGTTCGCCTTGGAATCCTCTCCCAGGGCGGAATTCTTCACCTCGACGAAGTTGCCGATGTGCACACCGTCGGCCAGAGTGGCGGTCGGTCGCATGCGCGCGAAAGGACCGATCCGAGCCGAGGCGCCGATGGTCGCGCCGTCGAGCACGCAGAAGGGGAAGATCTCGGTATCATTGCCGATTTCGCTGTCGCGGATGACACAGCCGGGGCCGATGTGCACTCGGTCTCCGAGCTTGACGTGCCCTTCCAGCACGACATTGACGTCTATGAAGACATCGGTGCCATGCGTCACTCGACCGCGCACATCGAGCCGCATCGGATCCACGACAGTCACGCCAGCCAGCATCAGATCGCGCGTGGCGGTGCGTCGGCACACTGCCTCCAGAGAGGCGAGCTGGACTTTGTCATTGACGCCCAGCGCCTCGATCGGCTCGGCGAGCATGAGGGGATTGACCGTAACGCCCTGCCCTACCGCCATCCCGATGACATCGGTCAGGTAATACTCTCCCTGGGCGTTGTCATTGCCGAGTTCGGCGAGCCAGGCCTTGAGCAGCCGTGCCGGCGCAGCCAATATCCCCGTGTTGCACTCGCTCAGGGCGAGCTCGGCGGCAGAGGCATCCTTTTGCTCCACGATGCGCACGACGTGGCCGGCCTCGTCGCGGACGATCCGGCCATAGCCTTCGGCGCTCTCCGGCCGCATGGTAAGCAGAGCCAGCTGGCCGCAATGGCTGAGCGCGATCAGGCGCGAGAGCGTGTCCCGCCCAAGCAGCGGCACATCTCCATAGAGGACGAGCACCAGATGGTTGTCCGGAACGTGCGGCATCGCCTGCAGCAGCGCGTGACCGGTGCCGAGGCGCTCGGCCTGCTCGACCCACGTCACCGGCTCGGCGAACAGCGCCTCTCGCACCCGCTCGCCGCCGTGACCGTATACGACCTGTATCGCCTGCGGGGAGAGCATGCGGGCGGTGTCGATGACGTGCTTGAGGAGTGGCCGTCCGGCGAGCGGCTGAAGCACCTTGGGGAGCCGGGACTTCATCCGCTTGCCCTCGCCAGCGGCGAGAATCACGACCGAAAGAGGCGGCGGGGCGGAATCCGATCGGCTCATGGCGCCAGCGCGGTCCACGACGACCATCCGCCTAGCTGCGCTGCTTGCGCAGCCGGGCGAGGATTTTCAGCTGCGCCGCAGCTCGGGCCAGCTCCGCGAGCGCCTCGGCCTGAGTGATGTGTCCGCTGCGGTCCTTGAGCGCCTCCTCGGCTCGCTGCTTGACGGCGAGCGCCGCCGCCTCGTCGATGTCCTTGGCGCGCAGCGCCGTATCGGCCAGCACCGTGACCTTGTTGGGCTGCACCTCGATGGCTCCGCCGCCGACGAAGAAGAACTGCTCGGTCCCGTCCGGCAGATGGACCCGCACCTCGCCCGGCTTGAGCGTCGAGAGCAGCGGCGCGTGCCGCGGGGCCACCCCGATATCCCCCTGGGAGGCCGGCGCAACCACCATCGTCGCGCGACCGGAGAAGATCTCGCCCTCGGCGCTGACGATGTCGACCTGAATGGTGTGCCGTTCGGCCATTTGGGGTTTCCTACTGCAGCGTCTTCGCCTTGGCGACCGCCTCGTCGATGGTACCGACCATGTAAAAGGCCTGCTCGGGCAGCTGGTCGTACTCGCCGGTGATGATGCCCTTGAAGCCGCGGATGGTCTCGGCGAGCGGCACGATCTTACCGTCCTGCCCGGTGAACACCTTGGCCACGTTGAACGGCTGCGAGAGGAAGCGCTGCACCTTGCGGGCGCGGTACACGGTCTGCTTGTCGTCTTCGGACAGCTCGTCCATGCCGAGAATGGCGATGATGTCCTGCAGCTCCTTGTAGCGCTGCAGCACCGCCTGCACACCGCGCGCTGTGTTGTAATGCTCCTCGCCGACCACCAGCGGGTCCAGCTGCCGGCTGGTCGACTCGAGCGGACTCACCGCCGGGTAGATGCCCATCGCGGCGATCTGCCGGTCGAGCACCACCGTCGCGTCGAGGTGCGCGAACGTCGTGGCCGGTGACGGATCGGTGAAGTCGTCCGCCGGCACATACACCGCCTGGATGGAGGTGATGGAGCCGGTCTTGGTCGAGGTGATGCGCTCCTGCAGCGCGCCCATCTCCTCGGCAAGCGTCGGCTGATAACCCACCGCCGAAGGCATGCGGCCAAGCAGCGCCGACACCTCGGTGCCCGCCAGGGTATAACGGTAGATGTTGTCGATGAACAGCAGCACGTCGCGGCCCTTGCCGCCATCCTCGCGCACGCCGTCCCGGAAGTGCTCGGCCATGGTGAGCCCGGTGAGCGCCACACGCAGACGGTTGCCCGGCGGCTCGTTCATCTGGCCATAGACCATGGCCACCTTGGAGTTGGACAGCTCCTTTTGGTCGATGACGCCGGACTCGATCATCTCGTGATAGAAGTCGTTCCCCTCCCGGGTGCGCTCGCCGACGCCGGCGAACACCGACAGGCCGCTGTACTGCTTGGCGATGTTGTTGATGAGCTCGAGCATGTTGACCGTCTTGCCGACGCCCGCTCCGCCGAACAGTCCGACCTTACCGCCCTTGGCGAACGGCACCAGCAGATCGATCACCTTGATGCCCGTTACCAGCACCTCCTGACCACCGGCCTGCTCTTCGAAGGACGGCGGCGCGCGGTGGATGGGCAGGCGGTCGGGCGATTCGACCGGGCCGCGGTTGTCCTGCGGCGTGCCGAGCACGTCCATGATGCGCCCGAGGGTCGCCTTGCCGACGGGCACGGTGATCGGGGCACCGGTCGCCGCCACGGCGAGGCCCCGTCGCAGACCTTCGGAGGGGCCCATCGCGATCGTACGCACGATGCCGTCGCCGAGCTCCTGTTGCACCTCGAGGGTCAGATCGTAGTCCTTGAGCTTCAACGCCTCGTAAATTTGCGGAATGGCGCCGCGCGGGAACTCGACGTCGATGACGGCGCCGATGATCTGGGTGATCTTGCCTTCGGCCATGCTTGCCATGTTTGGTCTCTCTTGGGGCTAAACCGCGGCGGCCGCGCCAGCGTCGTCGGCCGCGGCAGACTTCGTGCGAGGTCGCTGTGCGACACCGGGCGTGTGGCGGCGCTGCGCGCCGATTGGAAAGGTCATACTGCCGCAGCCCCGCCGACGATTTCCGCCAGTTCTTTGGTAATCGCCGCCTGGCGTGCCTTGTTATAGATCAGCTGCATCTCGTTGATCAGCTTGCCGGCGTTGTCGGACGCGGACTTCATGGCCACCATACGCGCGGCCATCTCCGAGGCGACGCTCTCGACCACCGCGCGGTACACCTGCGACTCGATGTAGCGCATGAGCAGGTCATCGAGGATCTGCGACGCATCCGGCTCGTACAGGTAGTCCCAGTGCCGCTGCAGACCCTCGGTGTCGATCGGCAGCGCCGGCAGCAGCTGCTCGACCGAGGGCCGCTGGGTCATGGTGTTGACGAACTGCGCGTTCACCAGGAACAGCCGGTCCAGCTCACCGTCGCGGTACCCGTCCAGCATCGACTTGACGGTGCCGATGAGGTCCTTGACGCGCGGCCGGTCGCCCAGATGGTCGACATGGGCGACGATCGGCGTGTTGAGGCGACGGAAGAATGCCATGCCCTTGGCGCCGATGATGCACAGCTTCGCTCCCGCGTCCTTCGCCTGCCAGTCGCGCATCAGCAGCAGCGTCTGCTTGAAGACGTTGGCGTTGAGCGCGCCGGCGAGGCCCCGGTCGGTGGATACGACGATGATGCCGATGTTCCTGACGGCCCTGTGCTCGCTCAGATAGGGGCTGTGATAGTCCGGATTGGCCTTGGTCAGGTGCCCGATGACGTTGCGGATCTTCTCGGCGTAGGGACGCGCCGCGCGCATGCGCTCCTGGGCGCGGCGCATCTTGCTGGTCGCCACCATCTGCATGGCCTTGGTGATCTTCTGAGTGTTCTTGACACTGGTGATCTTGGCGCGGATTTCCTTGGTGCCTGGCATGGGCTTGCCTTCAGTACGTGCCGGTGGCGACGAAGTCTTCGACGCACTTCTTCAGGTCAGCCTCGTTGTCCTTGCTGAGCTTCGGCTCCTTGTCGATGCGCTCGAGCATGGCCTGATAGTTGGCGTGGGCGAAGTCCTGCAGCGCCGCCTCGAAGGCGACCACTTTCTTCAGCTCCACCTTGTCCATGTAGCCGTTGTTGACGGCGTAAATGGACAGCGCCATTTCGGCGACCGACATCGGCGCATACTGCTTCTGTTTCATCATCTCGGTGACGCGCTGGCCGCGCTCGAGCTGTTTGCGGGTCGACTCATCGAGATCGGAGGCGAACTGCGAGAAGGCGGCAAGCTCGCGGTACTGGGCGAGCGCCAGACGGATGCCGCCGCCCAGCTTCTTGATGATGTCGGTCTGAGCCGCGCCGCCGACGCGTGACACCGAGATGCCGGCGTTCATGGCCGGGCGAATGCCGGCATTGAACAAGTCGGTCTCGAGAAAGATCTGCCCGTCGGTGATGGAGATGACATTGGTCGGCACGAACGCGGTCACGTCGCCGGCCTGAGTCTCGATGATCGGCAGGCCCGTGAGCGAGCCGGTCTTGCCCTTCACCGCGCCCTTGGTGACCATCTCGACGTATTGAGTGTTCACCCGCGCACTGCGCTCGAGGAGGCGCGAATGCAGATAGAAAACGTCACCGGGATAGGCCTCGCGCCCGGGTGGGCGGCGCAGCAACAGCGAAATCTGCCGATAGGCCCAGGCCTGCTTGGTGAGGTCATCGTAGATGATGAGCGCGTCCTCGCCGTTGTCCATGAAGTACTCGCCCATGGTGCAGCCGGAGTACGCGGCGATGTACTGCAGAGCGGCCGGGGTCGAGGCCGAGGCCACCACGATGATGGTGTGCGCCAGGGCGCCATGCTCCTCCAGCTTGCGCACGACGTTGGCGACCGTCGACTGCTTCTGGCCGATCGCCACGTAAATGCATTTCACGCCGGAGGATTTCTGGTTGATTATGGTGTCGACGGCGAGCGCGGTCTTGCCGGTCTGGCGGTCGCCGATGATCAGCTCGCGCTGACCACGGCCGATCGGCACCATTGAGTCGATGGCCTTGTAGCCGGTCTGCACCGGCTGACTCACCGACTGGCGGTAGATGACCCCGGGCGCGACGCGCTCGATCGGCGCGGTAGCGCCGGTGCTCACCGGGCCTTTGCCGTCGATCGGCCGGCCGAGCGCATCGACCACCCGGCCGAGGAGCTCCCGTCCCACCGGTACCTCGAGGATTCGCCCGGTGGTCTTGACAGTATCGCCCTCGCGCAGGTGCTCGTAGTCGCCGAGCACCACGGCGCCCACCGAGTCCTGCTCGAGGTTCAAGGCCAGACCGAGGATGTTGCCCGGGAACTCCAGCATTTCGCCGTATCGGACATCGGCCAGGCCGTGGATGCGCGTGATGCCGTCGGTCACCGACATGATGGTGCCGACGTTGCGCGCCTCGGTGACGGATTTGAAGCTCTCGATCCGCTGCTTGATCAGGTCGCTGATTTCAGTTGCCTTGATGGCCATGTATGCCTCATGCGCTTCGCGCAGGTTTCAACGCGGTTCGCACGGACGCGAACCCGGACCATTTGGCGGCGCGCGCGGCGCGCCGGGAAGAAAAGCTCACTGCAGTGCGACTCATGCTGTCAGCTCGTAAGCGATGCTGCGCAACCGGGCGAGCAGCGAGCCGTCGATCACCAGGTCGCCGGCGCGCAGCACCGCGCCGCCGATGAGCTGCGGGTCCGTGGCGCATTGTAGACGCACTGTGCGTTTCAGCCTGTGCCCGAGCGCGGCGGCGAGCTCGCTGCGCTGCGCCTCGCTGAGCGGCACGGCCGAGGTCACCGTGACATCGATGGTGCCTTCGGCCTCAGCCTTGAGCTGCTCGAAACGTGCGGCGATTTCCGGCAGGCAGTCGAGGCGGTGATTCTCGGCCAGCAGGCGGATGAAGTTGCGCCCGTCCGGGTCGAGCCCTGCGCCTGCCAGGTCGATCACCAGATCGGCGAGCTGCCCGGATGGAACGTGGGGGTTGCCGAGCAGCGCCTCTACCTTCGGGTCCGTCACGACGCTCGCGGCCGTGCGCAATGCCTCGGACCAGGAGCCGAGGCGGGCTGCGCCGGCGGTTTCGAAGGCGGCCTTCGCATAGGGCCGGGCGATGGTGCTCTGGTCGGCCATTGGCTCCCCTGCTAGATCTGCGCCGCGAGCTGGCTGATCAGCGCCTCATGCGCGCGCGGATCGATCTCCCTCTCGAGTAGCTTGGACGCCGCGGCAATCGCGATCTCCCCGACCTGCCGGCGCAGCTCCTCGCGAGCTTGCGTGGTCTCGAGCTCGAGCTGCTGCTGCGCGGCTTTGAGTGCGCGCTGGCCTTCCTGACTGGCGGCGACTCTTGCTTCCTCGACAATCTCGTTGGCGCGACGCTGCGCGTGATCGATGATCGTGCCGGCCCGTTCGCGCGCCTCCCGCACGATGCTCTCGGCACTGGCCCGCGCCTGCTTGAGCTCTTCTTCGCCCTTGTCGGCCGCGGCCAGACCTTGCGCGATCCTGCGCTCGCGTTCCTGCATCGGGCCGAGAATCATCGGCCAGACGAACCTCATCGTGAACCAGATGAGCGCGGCAAATGCCAGCATCTGGACGAGGAGCGTCAGATTGATATGCACGGTCGGCCTCCTCCGGACAGCTCTCTAGCTAGCGGCGCGCCCGGCTCAGTGCAGGTCGTGCAGCGCGGCGAGGAACGGGTTCGCGAACATGAAGAACAGCGCGAAGCCGATGCCGATCATGGACACCGCGTCGAGGAGGCCTGCGACGAGGAACATCTTGACCTGCAACGCAGGCATGAGCTCGGGCTGGCGGGCGGAGCCCTCGATGAAGCGGCCGCCGAGAATTCCGAAGCCGATCGCGGTGCCGAGCGCACCCATGCCGAAGATGATGCCCACTGCGAGCGCAGTCATGGCTTGGATCAGTGCAACGTCATGCATTTAATTCTCCTCGAGTAGGCAGGCGTTTGGGACGGGACA
>JAJZVF010000002.1 GCA_021845825.1 Pseudomonadota bacterium
GCGCCGCCGGCAGGCAAACCACGGCGCGGGTGAGCGCCTGAGGAAGGCCGGGGGGAGACGGCCCCCGCGTTCGGACCGGACGATCTACGCCGACGCCCGCTGTGCGGTCGAAGGCATCGCGACCGCTCCGCCGAGTTTCGCCCCGCAGGCGATCAGACGCTCCCTGACATCGGCTTCGGCGGCCGCGAAGTCCAGGCCGATTCCGCCGCCGCCGTGGTGCGTCAGCGTACAATCGCTGAAATCCACCGCGATGCCCGTGCGGCCGCGAATGCTGGCGCGAGCATCGTCGCGGTTTTGCGCCGAGCCTCCAAGCCGCTCCATGTCGAGCACGAGATCCGCCGCCGGCACGGCCGCCGCATACGACAGCAGATAGACGCCAATGAAGGCGCGATACGACAGCTCATCGTCGCAGGGTTGCACCACGGCGTTGAGCGACTCCATCTGCCGTTGCACGCTCCTCGCCCAGGGCGAGAGCCGCGGCAACCTGGGGCCGCGCGCCAGGGCGGCGGCACTGTCGGGCAGTGGGTATAAGGACGCGCCGCTCGGCGCCTCAAGCCTTGCAGGTGTCGCTCCGCATCCACACGCTGCGCGCCGTTCAAAATCGCTCCCGGCGATTTTGTCGAACCAGCGACCCCCGCCTGACTCGCTCAGGCCGTCGTGATGATTTGGCGCGCCCGACTGGATTCGAACCAGCGACCTGCAGCTTCGGAGGCTGCCACTCTATCCAACTGAGCTACGGGCGCGCCGCGCGGCGACCGGGTGATCCCGGCCGGGGTCGGTGATCATACGCGGCTCGCCGCTCGCGCGTCCATTTTCAGGATTCAGCGGCGAGCACACCCGGAAAGCCGTCCTGCCCTGCGGCAAAGGCTTCGCATATGCCTCAGCCGGATCGCGCATAAACGGCTATACTCTCGGCTCCGTGTTCACCGATTCCCCAGAGAGGTATCGTGAGCAATCAGGATAGTCATTTCGTCAAAGTGTTCAGTCTGGTGATCGGCATGCTTGCCACGATCGCCATCCTGCTCTTCTTTCTGGCCCGCTACGTCGGCAGCCACACGCAGGGGAGGGAGATCCTGGCGGAGACCGAACACATCAAAAGCGTCTCCAAGCAGCTTGCCCCTTCTGCCGGCGAGTCCTCTGCCGGGCATAAAAATGCTGCGCCTGCGACCATGCCTGCGGTAGGCGCTGCGAATTCCGCCACCGCCGGCAACGGCCCTCCGGGTATTCCGACCACCGGCAAGCAGCTGTTCGAGCAGACCTGCAGCGTCTGTCACGGGCCGGGTATCGCGGGCGCGCCTAAGGCGGGCGACAAGGCGGCATGGGCGCCGCACATCGCCAAGGGGTTGCCGACGCTCTATGAACATGCGTTGCATGGTTTCACCGGGCGTACCGGCACCATGCCGGCCAAGGGCGGACGGCCGACCTTGCCGGATGCGCTCGTGAAGCGGGCGGTCAACTATATGGTGTCCCTGGTCGACCCCGCCCTGGTCAAGGGCAAAGCGAAATAGTGCGCTCCCGGTCCATGCATCGCAGCATCACCGCCTCGCTCACATGCGCGGCAGTGATGTCCGGCCGGCCATCGAGGTCGGCAATGGTACGGGCCAGTTTCAGGATACGCTGGCGGGCGCGGGCCGAGAGGCGCAGGCGCTGCATGGCCTGATCGAGCAGAGCGCGGGCGCGGGCATCCGGTGCGCACCACTGGTCCACCTGCGCGTCCGTCAGGCGCGCGTTGCACCGTCCCTGGCGCTGCAGCTGCAAGGCTCTGACTCGCGCCACGCGCTCGGCCAAGACGGCGCTGGCCTCACCGCGCGGCCCCTCGCTGAAGTCCCCAGCCACAAGACGCGGCACTTCGATATGCATGTCCAGCCGGTCGAGGAGCGGTCCGGAGAGGCGGGAGCGATAGTTGCGCACCTGGGCCGGCGTACAGCGGCAATTCGCGCCCGGATCGCCTTGGTGGCCGCAGGGACAGGGATTCATGGCGGCGATGAGCTGGAATGCCGCCGGGTACTCGGCATGCACCGCCGCCCGCGATACCGTCACCGTCCCGGCCTCAAGGGGCTCGCGCAGCGCCTCGAGCACACGCCGATCGAATTCCGGAAGCTCATCGAGAAACAACACCCCATGATGGGCCAGGCTGATTTCGCCGGGGCGTGCCTGGGCGCCACCACCGACCAGCGCAATCGCCGAAGCCGTGTGATGCGGGCAGCGGAAGGGCCGCTCGCCGAACGCCCCGGCATTGAAGCCGGCCGTGCTGACCGAGGCGATGCCCGCGCAGTCGAGTGCCTCTGCGTGTGTCAGGGGCGGAAGCAGACCCGGCAGGCGCTGTGCCAGCATGCTCTTGCCGCTGCCGGGCGGACCGATCATGAGCAGGCTGTGGGATCCGGCCGCCGCAATGAGCAAGGCGCGTTTGGCTTGCAATTGCCCGCGCACATCCGTCAAGTCGGGAGTTGATCCTCGCGAGGGTGTCGGGGGCCGGAACGAGGCGCGCCCCGGCGGCAGCAGGGCACGACCCGCCCAGTGATCGCAGACTTGTTGCAGGTGCTCGGCCGCCCGGACATGGCCGGACGCGACGATGAGGGCTTCCCTCAGATTGGCGCTCGGGACGATCAGCTCGTGTCCGTCGCCCCGGGCATGGGCGGCCGCCAGGAGGATGCCGCGGACCGGCTTGACCTCACCATCCAGACTGAGTTCGCCGTATAGCTCGCACAGCGGCAGCGCAGCCCGCGGCGCAAGCTGCCCGGAGGCCACCAGGATGCCGAGGGCCATCGGCAGCTCAAAACGCCCGCCTTCCTTGGGAATCTCCGCCGGTGCGAGATTGACGATGATCCGCCCGGCCGGATACTCGAAGCCGCAGGAAAGCAGCGCGGCTCTCACACGCTCGCGGCTTTCCTTTACGACCGTGGCCGGCAAGCCCACGATGTAAAACACGGGCAGGCCGCTCGCGAGCGTCACTTCCACCTGCACCAGCGGTGCCGACAGGCCCACCTGGGCGCGACAGGCAAGGCGCGCGACGGTGGCCACGGAGCCGGGCCTGCCGAATCGTGGAGCCCGCTAGTGACCCGTCGGTGGCGGGCCGCCTTCCAGCGCCTGAAGCCGTGCCTCGAGCTCGGCCAGACGCTCGCGTGTGCGCTGCAGCACCCGTGCCTGGGTGGTGAATTCATCGCGGGTCACCACATCGAGCTTGCTCAGGCTGGCGCGCAACACGGCCCGGAAATTGTCCTCCAGGTCCTTCTGCATGGTGCGCAGAGCCGGTGGAACATTCTCGGCGAGCCGGCGGGCAATCGCATCGATACCAAAAATATCCATCATCACTTACCTCAAAGATACCTGCCCCACTTTAGGGCGAATGAACATTCGAGCGGCACCATCTCGGTGCGCAAATCCGTGCAAACCCGATACAACCTACGGAAACCGCAGTGATATTCCCGGTGGCATGGATTCTGCACTACCGGCCACGTCATCAGCTTACGCGCGTCGTGGCCGACCGGGCAGCCCACATTTGTACTCCGATCGTCTCGAAACGCGCTCGGCACGAGAACCGCCCTGGGAGAAGACATGCGCATTGCTCCAAAGTACATCAAATTCCTCTTCGTGATGGGAGGCGCCGTCCTCGCGGCGCTAGGTCCCACGATGGCCTGCGCGGCCACGCCCGTGCCGAACAAGGGCGACATGGCCTGGATGATGACCTCCACCGCTCTGGTGCTGCTGATGTCGGTGCCGGCGCTGGGTCTGTTCTACGGCGGCTTGGTGCGCACCAAGAACATGCTCTCGGTGCTGATGCAGGTATTCGTCGGCTTCTCGCTGATTACGGTCCTGTGGTGCATCTACGGCTACTCCCTCGCCTTCACCGCGGGCACCCCCTTCATCGGAGGCCTGAGCCGTCTCTTCCTCGCCGGCACGTTCAACGCAGCAACGGGCGCGTTCTCCACGATCGGCACCTTCGACAAGGGTGTCGTGCTCAATGAGCTGGTGTACGTGAGCTTCCAGGCGACCTTCGCTGCCATCACCTGCTGCTTGATTCTTGGCGCCCTGGTCGAGCGGGTGAAGTTCTCGGGCATTCTTTTGTTCCTGGCGTTCTGGTTCACCTTTTGCTACTGCCCGGTGGCGCACATGGTGTGGTACTGGCCGGGCCTCGATACCGCGCCGGGCGCGCATCCGGTGGGCGGGTTCCTGTGGAAATTGGGCGCGCTCGACTTCGCGGGCGGCACAGTGGTGCACATCAACGCCGGCGTTGCCGGTCTGGTCGGTGCCATCGTTCTCGGTAAGCGCATTGGTCTCGGCAAGGAGCCGATGCCCCCGCACAGCCTCACGATGACCATGATCGGCGCCTCGCTCCTGTGGTTCGGCTGGTTCGGCTTCAACGCGGGCTCCGCCCTCGAGGCCAACGGCTCGGCGGCGCTCGCTTTCCTGAATACCTACCTCGCCACCGCCTGCGCGGTGCTCTCCTGGATGGGCACGGAGTGGATCATCAAGGGCAAGCCATCGATGCTGGGTGCCGCCTCCGGTTCGGTGGCCGGCCTGGTGGCCATCACGCCGGCTGCGGGCAACGTCGGCATACCTGGCGCATTCCTGATCGGGCTCGGTGTCGGTCCGCTTTGCTTCTGGGGCGTCACCGGCCTGAAGAAGATGATCCGCACCGATGACGCGCTCGACGTATTTGGGGTACATGCCCTGGGCGGCATCTTCGGCGCCCTGACCACCGGCATCTTCAACGATCCGACGCTCGGCGGGCCGGGCGGGAGTGCCTACCCCGGCATCTGGCACCAACTACTCGTCCAAGCTGAAGCCGTCGCTGTGGTGGTCGTGTGGACCGCCGTGGTTTCGGCCATCGGTTTCTACCTCGTCAAGTCGACCATCGGCCTGCGCGTCAGCGAGGACGAGGAGCGGGAGGGGCTAGACATCACCGTGCACGGCGAGCGCGCTTACGATATGTAAAGCTCTACCGCGCCGCGGGAACTACCGGGTACACCGCCTGCGGCCCGGGAGGTTTCGTTTTTGGGACCCCGGTCCATCTGCCGTCCTCGGCACGCGGCTTTACAATGGCGCGACTAGGCGGGTACCGCCATGGCGGGAGATGCACATGTCACGCACCGCACTCTTGATCCTGCTGTCGGGATGCATGCTTGCCGGCATGCTGGGGCTGGCCCGCGCCGATGTCTATCGCTGGGTCGGTAAAAACGGCGTGGTGCACTACAGCGACCAGTGGGTGCCGGGGGCCCGGCTGGTCATGAGGACCTCAGAGTCGCTCCAGGCGGGCAGCTCAGCCGCTGCGCTGCGGGGGATTGCGTCCGAAAGCAAGGTGGCCGACCGGCAGATCCGGCAGGCAGCGGACGAGCGCACCGTGCAAGCCACCGAGGCCAAACTGCAGGCGGAACGCTGCAAGAAAGCGAAGGCGGCCTACCAACGGCTGATCTATGCCCGCCGCCTCTTCACCACCGGCAAGCACGGCCGGCGACACTATCTCTCTGGCACGCAGGCGGACGCCGCCCGGGCCAAAGCGCTCGCGACCATGAACCGGCTCTGCGCGACCCACCCACGCTAGCTCGAGCGGTGCCGATTGCGGGCGGGAAATCTGCGCGACATTCTCGGCCTCCGGCCTGAATCGATTCCCGATCGCCCGCTGAGCCACTATAGTGAAGGCGCGGCCGGCCGGCCGCTTCCCTCGAGGGGCGGGCGAACCATGCGGGTAGGCTTCGTCGGACTGGGCGCGATGGGTCTGCCCATGGCCCGCAACCTGCACCGTGCGGGGCTTCTGACTGCCGTCTGGAACCGCACGAGCGAGAAAGCGTGGACACTGGCCACCGAAATCGGCATCGAGGCGCCGGTCACCCTGGCGGAACTCGCCGCCGGCGTCGATGCGGTGGTGAGCTGCGTGTCCGCCGATGCCGATGTGCTCGAGGTCGCCGGCGTGCTCGCGCCGGCGCTGGCTCCGGGCACGATGATGATCGACTGCTCGACCGTCGCCGCCGATACGGCGCGCCGTACCGCCGAGCTGTTGCAGCGCCGGGGAGCCGAGTTCCTCGACTGTCCGGTGAGCGGCGGCGTGGAAGGGGCACGCGAGGGTACGCTCGCCATCATGGCGGGTGGTGCGCCCGAGACGTTCGAGCGCGCCCGGCCCGTGCTTGCGGCCATGGGACGCACCATCACCCTGTTCGGTCCGGTGGGCGCCGGCCAGGCGGCCAAGGCCACCAACCAGATCATGTGCGCCGGCATCATCGAGGCGGTCTCGGAAGCGATGGCGTTCGCGCGCGCGCAGGGTCTGCCGCTCGAGAAGCTGATCGACACCCTCGGCAAGGGCGCCGGCTCGAGCTGGTATCTCGTGCATCGCGCGCCCAACATGGTACGCGGCAGCTATCCGGCCGGCTTTCGTGTGCGCCTGCACGCCAAAGACCTGGCGATCTGCCGCGACATGGCAGCGCGCTTCGGTGTCGCGTTGCCGGTGGTCGAGCGCATGCTGGGCGAGTACGCCGAGCTCATTGCCCGCGGTCACGGTGATGAGGATATCTCGGCGACTTTCCGTCTCAAGTCAGAGCTGTTCGCGCCCGCCCGCGACAACCCGGTCTGACTCAGATTGCGTCCGGTTGCGCGGCGGGCGCCGCCCGCGCGAACTCGGGCAGCGCCTCCAGGTGCCCGCTGATGGCCCGCAGAGTCGGATAGGGCTCGAGGTCGCAGTCGAAACGGCGGGCGTTGAACATCTGCGGCACCAGACAGACGTCCGCCAGGGTAACCTCATCGCCGAACAGATGCCGGGTACTGCCATGGCGCTGCGCCTCCTCCTCCAGGGCCGCGAAGCCCTGCGCGATCCAATGGCGGTACCAGCTGTTGACGGCGTGCTCATCCTGTCCCAGGACCGAACGCAGATAATTCAGCACCCGCAGGTTGTTGAGCGGGTGCAGATCGCACGCGATGGACAGAGCGAGCGAGCGGACATGGGCACGCTCTGCCGGTGAGTACGGCAGGAGCGGCGGCTGCGGATGGGTTTCATCCAGATACTCCAGGATGGCGAGCGACTGGCCGAAGACCGTTCCGCGGTCCTCGAGCGCCGGCACCAGCCCCTGGGGATTCATCGCCAGATACGGCCGCCCGTGCTGCGTCCCGGCGCGCAGGTCGACGGCGACAGGCTCGTAGGCGATGCCTTTGAGGTTGAGCGCGATACGGACGCGGTACGCCGCGGAGCTGCGAAAGTAGGTATAGAGCTTCATGATGATTCCCGCGCCACCGGAGCCCGGCAGGCGCCAAGGGTGCCATGGCGGCCGCGCTCCGGAAAGGGCCGAGACGGGACGGCTGCGCGGCGGCTAGAATTCCGCCATGCGCATCTGGCACCGTGAAGTCACACCGCAATCCCTGGAGCGGGCCGCAGACGGCGGTTTCGCGCAGCGCATCGGTATCCGGATCGCCGAGATCGGCGCGGATTACCTGTGCGCCACTCTGCGGGTCACGCCCGATCTGCACCAGCCTTATGGCATCCTACACGGAGGAGTTTCTGCTGCGCTGGCGGAAACCGCCGGCAGTCTCGCGGCGAGTCTGTGCGTGGACCCTGAGCGCTTCATGTGCCTCGGGCAGGAGCTCAACGCCAATCACCTGCGCCCGGTGAGCGAGGGCGTCATCACGGCCACGGCTCGTCCCTTCCACATCGGCCATCGCAGCCAAGTCTGGGGCATTGAGATCCGCGACCAGGAAAGCAGGCTGACTTGCGTATCCAGACTGACGATGGCCGTCGTGCCGCACCGCGCCTCGGCGCCCTGAGGCTCCGATGAGAGCTCGCATGCTCATCGCCGGACTGAGCGCTGCGCTCGGCTGCGCGGCCTGCGGCTTCAAGGGACCTCTCTATCTACCCGGCCGCAGCGCTGCGGTGGTCACGCATCCGGCGCCGGCCGCCGAAGCCGCGCCCAATCAGCCGCAAAGTCCCGCCCAGCCCAAGCGCCGCGCCGGCGAGGCGCAGACCGCACAGGGCAGTCCCGGGTCGAACTGAGCGGTCCGCGCGGGCACGGTCCGTATACTGCGCGCATGGAACTGCCCACTTCGCCCGATCTCGTTCTCATCGACGCCTCTTCCTACCTATACCGGGCCTTCAACGCCCTGCCGCCGCTCACCAGCTCGCGCGGCGAGCCGACCGGTGCGCTGCTCGGCGTGCTGAACATGCTTTCCAAGTTCCTGAAGGAATGCCGGCCGCGTCATCTCGCTCTGGTATTCGACGCTCCGGGACGCACTTTCCGCGACGAGCTGTTCGCCGAGTACAAGGCGCATCGCCCGCCGATGCCCGACGCCCTGCGAGCGCAGATCGAGCCGCTGCTCGCAGTGCTCACCGCGCAGGGGCTGCCGCTGCTGCGCATCGAGGGCGTGGAGGCGGATGATGTGATCGGCACCCTGGCGCGCCGCTGCGCGCAGGTCGGCGAGCGGGTGCTGATCTCGACGAGCGACAAGGATATGGCGCAGTTGGTCGACGACTCGATCACGCTGGTCAACACGATGAGCAACACGGTGCTCGACCGCGCCGGCGTCAAAGCGAAGTTCGACGTCTTTCCGGAACAGATCGCCGACTATCTCGCTCTGGTCGGAGACAGCGCCGACAACATCCCCGGCGTCGACAAGGTGGGCGCCAAGACGGCGGCAAAGCTGCTCGGCCAATACGGCACGCTGGACAATCTCATCGCACACGCGGATGAGGTCGGCGGCAAGGTGGGCGAGAACCTGCGCGCAGGCCTCGCGACGCTCGAGCTCTCACGCAAGCTCGCGACCATCGACACGGATGTCAGTCTGCCCGTGACGGCGGACGATCTGCAGTCCTCCCCGCCGGACCTCGAGCGGCTCCGGGAGTTGTATACGCGGTACGAGCTTCGCTCGCTACTGCGCCAGCTCGATGGGAGCGATACGGTGGCCGTGATGCCGGCCCACGACAGCGGCCCGCACAGGCCGGATGCCGTATCGACGCCGCTCGAGCGCGCCCGGCCCGGCGATGCACCGCAGGAGCCGGCCGAATCGCTTCGGCCGCTTCGCCATTACGACACGGTGCTTACACGCGCGCACTTCGCTCAATGGCTGCAGAAGCTCCGTGCCGCCGAGCTGATCGCGTTCGACACCGAGACCACCAGCCTTGATTACATGCGGGCCGAGATCGTCGGCGTATCGTTTTGCCTTACGCCGGGCGAGGCCGCCTATGTGCCGCTCGCGCACGCGTACGCCGGGGCACCGGCGCAGCTCGACCGCGCCGAGGCGCTCGAGGCGCTGCGGCCCATGCTGGAGGATCCGGCAAGACCGAAAGTCGGCCACCACCTGAAATACGATGCGCACGTGCTCGCCAATCACGGCATTCGCCTAGCAGGCATGAGATACGACACCATGCTCGAGTCTTATGTGTGGGACAGCGTGGCGACACGACACAACATGGATGCCGCGGCACGGCATTATCTGGGCGTGCAGACCATCACCTACGAGGACGTGGCCGGCAAGGGCGCAAAGCAGATCCCCTTCGCGCAGGTGCCGGTGGAGAAAGCCGGCGAGTATGCCGCGGAAGACGCCGATGTGACGTTGCGGCTGCATCGGACGCTATGGCCGAAGATCACCGCCGTGCCCGCGCTCGAGCGACTCTACGAGACCATCGAACAGCCGCTGGTGCCGGTTCTGCAGCGCATGGAACGTCGCGGCGTGCTGGTCAATGCCGAACGGTTGCGCGCGCAGAGCACGGAGATCGCCGGCAAGCTCGTGGCGCTCGCCGAGCGGGCACGCCGGGAGGCGGGGACGGACCTCAATGTCGACTCCCCGAAGCAGCTCCAGCAGGTGCTGTTCGAGAAGCTCGGCCTGCCGGTGCTGCGCAAAACGCCCAAGGGACAGCCCTCCACCGCCGAGGACGTCCTGGAGGAGCTTGCGACCTCCTACCCGCTACCGCGGACGGTGCTCGAATACCGCGCGCTTGCCAAGCTCAAATCCACCTACACCGAGAAGCTCCCCGAGCTCATCAATCCGGTCACCGGACGTATTCACACTTCCTATCATCAGGCCGTCGCGCAAACCGGGAGGCTTTCCTCGACCGATCCCAACCTTCAGAACATCCCGATCCGCACGCCTGAAGGCCGGCGCATTCGCCAGGCCTTCGTCGCGCCGGCCGGCCATGTGCTGCTGGCGGCCGATTACTCGCAGATCGAGCTACGCATCATGGCGCACTTATCCGGCGACGAAGGGCTGCTCGCGGCTTTCGCCGAGGAGCGCGACGTACACCGGGCCACCGCGGCCGAGGTATTCGGGGTACCGCTCGATGCGGTGACATCCGATCAGCGACGCCTCGCCAAGACCATCAATTTCGGGCTGATCTACGGCATGTCGTCATTCGGCCTGGCCCGTCAGCTCGGCATCGATCGAGCCTCGGCGCAGCGCTACGTAGAGCGCTACTTCCAACGTTACCCGGGCGTCCGCCGCTTCATGGACGAGACCCGCGCGCAGGCGCGGGAGCGCGGCTACGTCGAAACGGTGTTCGGACGGCGGCTGTATCTGCCCGATATCCGCTCCGGTAATCAACAGACCCGCCAGTACGCCGAGCGCAGCGCAATCAACGCTCCCATGCAAGGCACCGCTGCCGATATCATCAAGCGGGCAATGATCGACGTGGATGCCTGGTGTATCGCACAGGAGGCGCCGGCGCGGTTAATCATGCAGGTGCACGATGAGCTGGTGCTCGAAGTTCTCGAGGATGCCGCCGGCGCCGTGATCGAGGCAGTTCGAACTCATATGACAGATGCTGCCGCGCTCAAGGTACCGTTGCGCGTGGATATCGG
This sequence comes from Pseudomonadota bacterium, assembly GCA_021845825.1. Lineage (GTDB taxonomy): Bacteria > Pseudomonadota > Gammaproteobacteria > Steroidobacterales > Steroidobacteraceae > 13-2-20CM-66-19. The sequence goes on from JAJZVF010000002.1 coordinate 10,770, forward strand.
TACGGGCGCAAATTGGGACGAAGCCCATTGATAGTCGGAAAAATTCCACTAATTTGAACGCAATTCGATGCACTTCTTTGCGAAATTCCCGCAGATTACAGAATGTATGGGTGAATGGGCCGAATCCAGCGCGAACGTCGGAACTTCCATGGAGCCTTCGGGTCGAAATCATTGAGCACCAAGGTGCTCCCCGCTTCCCTCCCTGAGCGGGTCAAAACCCGGTTCACAACGAGACCTGTGCCGGGTTAGTCTGCCCCGGTGGCCCCTAAGGCCATCGGGGTCTTTTATTGCTCGCCGCCCACGAGCCATGCCGAGAGCACTCGCTGTGCCTCTTCGACCCCGACGCCGGCGTGCGCAGAGAATAACTGCACGGGCACCTCTTCGCCCACGCCCGTAGTGGCGGCCAGGAATGCCCGCCGCACATCGGTACGGCTCAACTTGTCCGTCTTCGACAGCAGCACATGCGTCCGCTGCCGCTGGCCGGCCCACTCGAGCAGCGCCCTATCGCCTTCGGTGATGCCGCGACGCGCATCCACGATCACGAACAGCCCCTGCAGCGAGCTGCGCTGCCGCAACGCCTCGAGCAACCGGGGCCAGGCGCGCCGGTCGCTTTCGGGTGCGCTCGCATAGCCATAGCCGGGCAGGTCGACCAAACGCCGCCCGGCCGAAAGCTCGAAGAAATTGATGAGCCGGGTACGCCCCGGAGTCTTGCTCGTCCGCGCCAGCGCCTGCCGGCCCAAGATGGCGTTGATAGCGCTTGACTTGCCCGCGTTCGATCGACCCGCGAAGGCGACTTCGGCACCGGAATCGGCGGGAAAATGCGCCGGCGCGGCGGCGCTCAGCAGGAACCGTGCTTGGGGGAATCGTGCCACGGTCGTAGTGTACTATTGTCGACTTTCGCATCACGGGTCGAAACGAGAAAGAACGGGCCATGGCGAAAAGAACTTCTCTCGCTTCCATGCCGGCGGTACCGGCAGCCTCGGTTTTTCTGGCGCCGGCGTCCTCATGCGCCGGCGCGGCTGCGAACGGCTATCCGGCACTTCGGGCACAGCATTCGGTCTATGTCCTGACGCAGCTTACGAGCGACACCGACGGCACCCGACCCGCTACCGTGGACCAGACGCGACCATCACGCCCCCCAAACAGCCATCATGTTCGACACCACCATACCCCCGATGGCGGCGGAAACGCCCGCCGTCGCGTTCTGCGTGCGAGGCCTGCCATGAGCAACCCTCGGGAGACCTGCCGCTCATGACCCGTACGCTCGTACTCTCCGCTGCGCTCGTTCTCGCCTTGGGCGCCTGCAGCTCGCGTCCGGGGCAGACCTCTCGGGCCGCGCCACCGGCCTCGCCGTCCGGGCGAACGTCTTCCGGCGCGACGGCGCAGCCCAGCGCATCGGGTGAGAACGCCGCGGAAAATGGCGGCAGTGCCCGGAGCGCATCGAGCAGCGCCGCCGCACAAGGACCCCTCGCCCTGCCCATGAGCAGCCGGTGGAAGCCGGGCGTCAATTACGACGTGATCGCGCCGGCCCAGCCGACCAATGCGCCGCCCGGCAAGGTGCAGGTGATGGAGGTGTTCTGGCTCGCCTGCCCGCGCTGCTACGCGCTCGAGCCCTACATGCGGGCCTGGCGCAAGTCCAAACCCGATTATGTCCAGTTCGTGCGCGTGCCGGTGATGTGGGGCCCGGTTCAGCAGGCCCAGGCGAGGCTGTTCTACACGCTGAAGGCGCTCGATCGCGACGATCTGGTGGACACCGCCTTCAAAGCCATCCACGACCTCGAGACGCAGACGGGCACCGAGTCGCTCATGATCGGCAGCAGCCGGGCGAGCACGATGAGGATGCAGGAGGCGTTCGCGGTCCGCAACGGGCTGAGCGCCGCCGCCTTCAAGAGCGCCTACAACTCCTTTGATGTCCGCGCCGAGCTGCAGCACGCCGAGCAGATCACCCAGCTCTACGAGATCCGCTCGGTGCCGACAACCATCGTTGACGGCCGCTACAGCACCGACCCGGCCAAGGCCGGCGGCGACAAGCAAATGATCGCGCTGATCGACTTCCTGGCAAAATGGGTCCACGACCACCGGAGTGCGCCATGAGGGCAATGCCCATATCGAAAGCGAATCGCGTCCTGGCTCTTGCCGCTACGCTGCTGCTCGCCGCAGCCGCCGGCGCGCCGCCGGCAATTGCGGCCAACGTGCCGCTGCCGGTGAGCAGCCGCTGGAAGGCGGGCGTCAACTACAAGGTGATCTCGCCCGCCGTGCCGACCAACGCGCCTGCGGGCAAGGTGCAGGTCATGGAATTCTTCTATCTCGCCTGCCCGTTCTGCCATGCGCTCGAGCCGCACATGCTCGCTTGGCGCAAGACCAAGCCTGCCTATGTTCAGTTCGTGCGCGTGCCGGTCATGTGGGCGCCGTTGCAGGTAGCGGATGCCCGGCTCTTTTACACGCTGGAGGCGCTGGGTCGGGATGACCTGGTCGAGACGGCGTTCGACACCCTTCATCAGATGGAAAAGCAGGCCGGTACGGAAGCAGTCATGGTCGGCAGCACACCGGCGCGCACGCTCGCGCTTCAGGAAGCCTTCGCCGAGCAGCATGGTGTCAGCGGCGCCGCTTTCGTCAATGCTTATAACTCCTTCGACGTTCACGTCGAGCTTGGCCGGGCGCGCCAGCTCGGACGGATGTACGAGGTCACGGGCACCCCCACGATCGTCATCGACGGGCGTTACCGGACCGGCCCGTCGTTTTTCCGCTTCCGCGCAGGCAGGGCGCCGCGTGCCAGCGGCGACAATCGGACCATCGAGCTGATCGACTTCCTCACCCGGTGGGTCCACGACCATTCGCGCTAGGCGGCTCTTCCCTGGCGCCGCGCGCCGAGATCGCCGGCCGGTGCAGCACAAACGGCGCCGAGGTTCGACTCAGTCAGCGAGCGACGGCGCGCGCAGCTCCCGTCACTCGATTGGCGTCGCTACAGTATGTAGCGGCTGAGGTCCTCGTCCTTGGCGAGGGTGCCCAGGTGCTCGTCGACATACTTCGCGTCGAGGACGATCGCCACGCCCGACTGCTCGGAGGCATCGAACGAAACCGACTCGAGCAGCCGCTCCATGACGGTGTGCAGGCGCCGCGCGCCGATATTCTCCGTGCGCTCGTTCACCTGGTAGGCGATCTCGGCGATGCGCTGCACGCCGTCGGCGGAGAACCGCACTGACACGCCCTCGGTCTGCATCAGCGCCTGGTATTGCGCCGTGAGCGAGGCGTCAGGTTCCGTCAGGATGCGTACGAAGTCGCCCACCTTCAGCGAATCGAGCTCCACCCGGATGGGCAACCGCCCCTGCAGCTCGGGGATCAGATCCGAGGGCTTCGACAGACTGAATGCGCCCGAGGCAATGAACAGCACGTGGTCGGTCTTGACCGGACCGTACTTGGTCGCCACCGTCGAGCCCTCGACCAGCGGCAGCAGGTCGCGCTGCACGCCCTCGCGCGAGACATCCGCGCCGAGCGTTTCCTGGCGGCGCGTGACCTTGTCGATCTCGTCGATGAACACGATGCCGTTCTGCTCGGCATTGGCGATAGCCTTGATCTTCAGCTCGTCCTCGTTGATGAGCTTGCCGGCCTCCTCCTCGAGGAGCAGCTTCGCCGCCTCGCGCACCTTGACCTTGCGGGTGCGCGTGCGATTACCGCCCAGGTTCTGGAATATGGCCTGAAGCTGCTGCTGCATTTCCTCCATGCCCGGCGGCGCCATGATCTCCACGCCCACCGGGAGTGAGCGCATCTCGATTTCGATCTCGCGCTCGTCGAGTTCGCCGGCACGCAGCATGCGGCGGAATTTCTCGCGCGTCTCCGCATCGCGCGGCTGCGCCGGCTCGTCGGTCGAGAAACCCAGCATGCGCGGCTTGGGCAGCAGCGCATCCAACACCCGCTCCTCGGCGGCCTCGGCGGCGCGCTGGCGGACTTTCTCCATTTCCTGCTCGCGCGTCATCTTGACCGCGACGTCAGCCAGCTCTTTGACGATGGAGTCGACATCCCGGCCGACATACCCGACTTCGGTAAATTTGGTCGCCTCGACCTTGACGAAGGGCGCATGGGCGAGGCGTGCCAGGCGGCGGGCGATTTCGGTCTTGCCCACTCCGGTCGGACCGATCATGAGGATGTTCTTGGGCGTGATCTCCTGGCGTAGCGACTCCTCGACCTGCATGCGCCGCCAACGGTTGCGCAGCGCAATGGCTACGGCTCGCTTGGCGGCGTCCTGGCCGATGATGTGCTTGTCCAGCTCCTGGACGATCTGGCGGGGAGTGAGCGATGACATGGCGTGCGCGCTGCAGACGTGCCTCAGGAGGCGGCCTGCTCCAGCTCCTCGATGGTGAGATTGCGGTTGGTATAGATGCAGATGTCGGCGGCGATATCGAGCGAGCGCTGGACTATCTCGCGCGCACCGAGACCGGTCGCGTCGAGCAGCGCGCGTGCGGCGGCGAGGGCGTATTGACCGCCCGAGCCGATCGAGGCGGCATCGGTCTCAGGCTCGATGACATCGCCGTTGCCCGAGATCACCAGCAGCTTGGCGGGATCCGCGACCAGCAGCAGCGCCTCCAGGCGGCGCAGATACCGGTCCGCGCGCCAGTCCTTGGCGAGCTCGATGGCCGCGCGGGTGAGGTTGCCGTACTTCTCCAGCTTGCCCTCGAAGCGCTCGAACAGCGTAAAGGCGTCCGCCGTGCCGCCGGCAAATCCGGCGAGGATTTTGTCGTTGTAGAGCCGGCGTACCTTGCGGGCATTGCCCTTCATCACCGTGTTGCCGAGAGTCACCTGGCCGTCTCCGCCAAGGGCCACGATGCCGTTGCGGCGGACGCCGAGGATGGTGGTGCCATGGGGGTCGAAGAACGAGGGTGAATGGGTCATGGAATGGCCTGGGTCAAGCAACCGATGTCAGAGAATCATCCGGGCGAGAATCTCAAGGTCTGCGGCGCGCCCGAGGATGAGCGGCATCGTAGATGCGGGCGAGATGCTGAAAATCAAGATGCGTGTAGATCTGGGTGGTGGCGATGTCCGCGTGGCCCAGTAGCTCCTGTACGCCGCGCAGTTCCGCGCCGGACTCGAGCAGGTGCGAGGCGAAGGAATGACGGAACAGATGCGGATACACGTGTTGAGGCAGGCCTTGTCGGCGTGCCCAATAGGCCACCCGCTGCTCGATCATCCGGCGGCCGAGCCGCCGGCCGGAGCGGCCGATGAACAACGCAGGCTCATCGGGCCTCACCCACTGCTGCCTCTGCGCCAGCCAGCGCCTCAGAACCTCCACGGCGATTCGGCCCACCGGCACGGCCCGCTCCTTGCGTCCCTTGCCCAGCACCCGCACGGTCCGGTCCCTGAGGTCGAGGCGGCTCACGTCGAGACCGGTGAGCTCCGCGAGGCGCAGTCCCGAGGAATACAGCAACTCCATGATGGCACGATCGCGGAGCGCCGCCGGCGAGTCCTCGGCGATGGCGAGGAGTCTCGCCATTTGATCGGCGTCCAGCGTCTCGGGCAGGCGACGCGCGGCCTTGGGCGCGCGCACCGCATGCGCCGGGTTGGCGCACAGACCGGCAATGCCCTCGCTCCCGCCCGTCCCTGCCGCCCGCGCCTCGCGCAGCAGAAAGTCGTAAAAGCTGCGCACCGCCGACAGACGCCGCTGGATACTGCGCGGTGAAAGCCCGCAGGCGTGCAGACGGGCAGCGAATGTGCGCAGCTGCGCCGTGTCGAGGTCGGTCCAGCGAGTCACTCCGGCGCGATCGCAATGCAACACCAGCGATCCAAGGTCGCGCAGGTAGCTTGAGACCGTGTGCGGGGAGCTGCGCCGCTCGGTGCTCAGGTAGCGCCGAAACCGCTCGAGCCATGCGAGGTCCTCGGGAATCATCGCCCGTCAGTTTCGCATGGACAGCAGATCGGTGATCAGGTCGGCCATGCGCGCCAGGAACTCCGTGCTCATCCCGGGGTGGAAGCGGTCCCGGTCGGGGCTGCCGAGCGCGAGCAAGCCGACAGCCGCGCCCTTGTCGGCAAGCGGCACGAGCGCCACGGAGCCGATTTGGGCGGACTCGGGACCGAACAGCAGCTCACGCTGCGAGTCGCGCGCCTGGCCGCATCGCGGCCTGCCGCCGGCGAACAGCGAGTCGAAGGATTTCAGTCCCGGCTCCTCGCGCGCCAGCGTCCGTACGAACCGCTGCGGGCTCAGATCGGGGTGTTCACCGATCAACAGCAGCACACTGTGAAAGGCGTCGAAATCCTCCCGAAGACCGGCTTCGATCCGCGCCACGGCATCGCTACGGGAGGAGGCCTTGAGGAGCCGGCGGGTGAAGCGGTGCAGCTTCTCGGCGATCGCGTCATTGGCGCGGGCGACGCTCACCAGGTCCGCGAGCTTCGCTTCGAGCGCCGCATGCTTCTCGCGCATGACCTCGATCTGCCGCTCCACCAGCGAGATCGTCGAGCCGCCGCGCGCGTGCGGCAGGCGCAACTTGAGGAGCAACCCTTGGTGGCGCTCGAAGAAATCCGGATTGCGCTGCAGGTAGCCCACGACGGATTGCTCGTCCATCTCGTTGGCCGCCACGCCGTGTGCTTCGCGTGTTGTCATGGTGATCCCGATCTAGGAGATTTCAATTTCGCCCTCGAAGACGATCTGCGCGGGGCCTGTCAACCAGATGGACTCGCGCGGCCCCGTCCAGCTCACCCGCAGCTCGCCGCCGCGCGTGCTCACGGTCACCATCGGCTCGAGCAGCCCCCAGCGCCGTCCCACCGCGACCGCGGCACAAGCGCCGGTGCCGCAAGCGAGCGTCTCGCCCACGCCGCGCTCATGCACGCGCAGCCGGATGTGCGAACGATCCACAATCTGCATGAAGCCGGCGTTCACCCGCCTCGGAAAGCGCACATGTCCTTCGATCGCCGGCCCCAGCCGAGCCACCGGCGCCGCGTCGATCGAGTGCACCGCAAGCACGGCGTGGGGATTGCCGATCGAGACCGCGCCGATCTCGAGCGTCTCGGTCCCGACGTCCAGCCGGTACTGATCGGCTTCCGCAGCCGCCTCGAAGGGCAGCGCCGCCGGAGCGAAGCACACCGGCCCCATCTCCACCGAAACGCACCCGCCGGTGTCGGTGCGCGCCCGGACCAGGCCCGCCGGGCTGTCCATCGTGAGGCCCCCCTCGCGCGCCAGTCCCCGCAAGGCGAGCAGCGCCGCGATGCACCTTGCGCCGTTGCCGCACTGCTCGACCTCCATGCCGTCGGCATTGAAAATACGATAGAAAACCGCGGTCTCGGGTTGCCTGGGCGGCTCTAGAATGAGCGCCTGATCGAAGCCGATGCCCGTGTGGCGGTCCGCGAGGCGGCGCAACTGCGCGCCGGAGAGGGGCGCGCCGCCGGCCGCAGTCTCGAACAGCGCGAAATCATTGCCCAGGCCGTGCATCTTGGTGAACGCGATGCGCATGAGCGCGAGGATACCCCAATACCCTAAATCTTGAAGCGCTCGAGCAGCTCGCCGGCCAGACGCCGACTGACCGGCAGCGCCGCGGCGCTGCCGCGCAGTCTCACCGAATAGCGTCCGTCGGGAGCGCGCTCGATGCGCTCCAGATGCCGCACATTGACCAAGGCGTTGCGATGGATGCGCACGAAGCCGTTGCCGAGATCCTCTGCCAGCGTACGCAGCGACTCCTCGATCAGGTCCTCACCCTGCAAGTGCCGCACGGTGGTGTATTTCTGCTCGGCCTGGAAATAGAGGATCTCAGCGGTGGGAATGAGGCGAACCTCCTCGCGGCGACGGGCGGCGATATGGGTGCGGCGCGGCTCACCGGCCGCCGCGGCAAGGTACTGCAGCTGTGGCCGCGTCAGTCGGTTCGCCTGGGCGAGGGCCGCGGCGAGCTTGTCCTTGTGCACCGGTTTCAGCAGGTAGCCCACGGCGCGGGTCTCGAACGCATTGACGGCATACTGGTCGAAGGCGGTGGTAAAGATCACCGCGGGCGGCTCTTGGAGAACACTCAGGTGGCGCGCGGTCTCGATGCCGTCCATACCGGGCATTCGGACATCGAGCAATACCACATCCGGCGAGCACCGCGCGGCGAGCTCCAGTGCCTCCCGGCCGGTGGCGGCTTCGCCGGCGACCCCGACGCAGCCGATCTCGGCAAGCAGGCGCCGCAAGCGCTCGCGCGCCGGAAGCTCGTCATCGGCGATGAGGACCGTGAGCATGCTACCCCCTCCGGACGCGCTATTGTTCCGGCGAACCGGGCGCCGCATGCGCGGGCCGGGTGCCACCGGCCGGCGGTGCGCTCGCAATGTAGGGAAATCTCAGAGTCACGATGTACTCCTCGTCGAAGCGGCCGGCCTTCACCAGCGCGCGCGCGCCATAAAGGAGCGCCAGGCGCTCGCGGATGTTGGCAAGCGCCACGCGGTTGCCCTCGCGCTCGGCCTGCCGCTCGCCGAGCGGATTGCGCACCACCAAGGAGATCAACTGCGCGGTGCGCTCACCCGTGACGGTGACCGTCCCGCCTTGCGGCCGCGGCTCGATGCCATGATAGATCGCATTCTCCAGCAGCGGCTGCAGCATCAGGCCCGGTACGCGCGCATCCGGCGGCAGGCCCCGCACATCCCAATGCACTCGCAGCCGCTCGCCGAGGCGCAACTGCTCGACGCGCTGGTAAGTGCGGGCGATCGACAGCTCCTCGGCGAGCGTGATCGTCTGGTGCCGGTCGCTCAAGGACGCGCGGAACAGATCCGCCAGATCCTGCACCGCCTGCTCCGCCAGGGCCGGGTCCGAGCGGGTGAGCGAGGCGATGGTGTTCATGCTGTTGAACAGGAAATGCGGGCGAATGCGCGCCTGCAGCGCATGCACTCGGGCGGCGGCGCGCATCTCGATGTTGCGCCGCCACTGATATGTGACATAGAAGTAGCGCAGCGCCACCGCGCTGATGACGAAGCCTATGACCGTGTTGCGCGCCACGAAGGGCCAGAGCTGGCGCGGGAAATACGCACCGGTCCCGGCACTCGCCACCAATCGGCTGTGCCCGAGCAGAGACACGCACGCGGAAATCGCCGCGACCACGAGCGTCAACAGTGCGAGCGCCGCCACCGAGCCGGGACCCACCCCGAGCCTGGCCAGCCGGGGACGCAGCCAGCACAGCAGCGCCGCGCTCACCAGGCCGACCCACAGCAGGAACAGCGCGGCGCGCGCGAGCTCCCCCCAGAAGCCCACCGCGGCGCTTTGCCGGGCGATCGACAGCACGATGGCGGTGAGCTCCGCGATCAGCACGATGGCGAAGGCGGCGCGCGAGTCGCAGAAGTCGGGCAGGTAGAACGAAGCGGCGTCGCCGCGGAAAGTGCCGCCTGCAGTGGCCACTGGTTTTTTCGGCTGATCGCTCAGGACGAATCGCTTATGGGCCCGCGCGGGCATGAGCCCGTCGATGAGATCACGGCCGGGAACGCGCCCGCGAGCGGACTTTCCCGGGACGCCGCCGGTACACCCCCGTGGGCTCGCGAGCCGGCTCCCGCCGCGAAGCGCCCGGGAACTTGAGTGCTTCGGCCGTGTTCGTATTGTATGGGCTATGGGCCGGCCGGGCCATCGGCCGGGTTCGCGAACTCGATCACACTACTTGGCGACCGGCATATGGAAGTCCGCGCCGCTCAAGCCTCGCGGCCAGCGCTGCATGACGGATTTCTGCCGGGTGTAGAACCGCACCCCTTCCTCCCCATAGGCGTGCATGCCGCCAAACAGGCTGCTCTTCCAGCCGCCGAAACCGTGCCAGGCCATGGGGACCGGGATAGGCACGTTGATGCCCACCATCCCGACCTCGATGCGCCGCGCAAACTCGCGCGCCGCGCCGCCGTCCCGGGTGTAGCAGGCCACACCGTTCGCGAACGGATGCCCGTTCACCAGTGCGATGGCCTGCTCGAGATCGGCCGCCCGCACGCAGCACAGCACCGGGCCGAAGATCTCCTCCTTGTAGAGGGTCATGTCCGGGCGGACCTCATCGAACAGCGTGCCGCCGAGAAAGAACCCGCCTTCGTGGCCCGCTACCTTCAGGCCCCGGCCGTCCACCACCAGCTTTGCGCCCTCGCGCACGCCCGTGTCGATGTAGTGGCGGATCCGCTCCAGCGCCGTCCGCGTGACCACGGGTCCCATCTCCACCCCGGGCTGCATGCCATCGCCGATCTTGAGCGCCCGCGTACGCTCGGCAAGCTTCCCGACGAGGTGATCCGCCGTTTCACCCACCAGCACCGCCACACTGATGGCCATGCACCGCTCGCCGGCCGACCCGTACGCGGCGCCGATCAACCCATCGACGGCCTGGCCGACGTCCGCGTCGGGCATGACCACCAGATGGTTCTTCGCTCCGCCGAGGGCCTGCACGCGTTTGCCGAACTCGGCGCCCCTCTGGTAGAGATGCCGCGCAATAGGCGTGGAGCCGACGAAACTGACCGCCTTGACGTCGGGGTGGGCAAGCAGGGACTCCACCGCCTCCTTGTCGCCTTGCACGACGTTGAACACGCCGTCCGGCAGGCCGGCTCGCTGCAGCAGGTCCGCCATCAAAAGCGACGCCGACGGATCGCGCTCGCTGGGTTTGAGCACGAAGGTATTGCCCGCGGCGATAGCCAGCGGAAACATCCAACAAGGCACCATGCAAGGGAAGTTGAACGGCGTGATGCCGGCGACGACGCCGAGCGGCTGGCGCATGGTCCAATTGTCGATGCCGGTCGAAACCTGCTCGGTGAAATCCCCCTTGAGGAGCTGTGGGATGCCGCAGGCGAACTCCACGACCTCTATGGCGCGCATGACCTCGCCCTGCGCATCGGAGAGCACCTTGCCGTGCTCCTCGGTGATCAGCTTCGCAAGGTCGTCCCGATGCTCGTTGAGCAGGGCAAGAAAGCGGTTCAACACCCGGGCGCGCCGGATGGGCGGAGTGTCGGCCCAAGCGGGCGAGGCCGCAGCCGCCGCGCCCACGGCCCGGCTCACGACCGCGGCATCGGCCATGCAGACGCGGCGCACGACCCGCCCGGTAGCGGGGTTGAAGACATCCTGCAAGCGGCCGGCGCCGGCGGCGATGCGGCCGCCGATCCAGTGCCCGATGTCCCCGGCATGGGCACTGGGCGGGTCGGTATAGGTGTCTGCAACGGTGGCCATGGGATCGTCCGCAGGCAAAACGGAATGGGCATGAGTGTAGGCCCTGCCGGCAGAATTGAGAATCCGCCCATGTCGACTACACTGTTCAGATAATTGAACGAAGGAGAATAGTCATGGGCGCACCGGAAATCGCCGCCATACTGCCTGATCTGTACATGCTGACGGTGATCGCCGAGACGCGCAGCCTCACCCAGGCGGCGCGGCGGCTCGGCGTGGCCAAGTCCTCGGTCAGCATGCGCCTGAAGGACCTGGAGCGGGCACTGGGCGTGCCGCTCGTGCGCCGCACGACGCGCTCAATCACACTGACCGCGGCCGGGCAGCAGTTGGTGAGCGAGACGCGCGGCTCGCTCATGCACATCGAGCAGGGAGTAACCGGCGTGCAGGACCTCGCCGGCGCGCCGCGCGGACTGGTACGGGTGAGTGCGCCGGTGGCGCTGGGGCGGCAGCACATCGCGCCCGCCATCCCCGCGCTGCTCAAGCGCCACCCCGACATTCGCCTCGAGCTCGAGCTGAGCGATCGGTTCGTCAACCTCGTGCAGGAGGGCTTCGATCTCGCCATCCGTCACGCCAGCCGCGTGCCGGAATCGCACATTGCCACGCCATTGTGCGAGTCGCGTTCCGTGCTGCTGGCGAGCCCGGAGTACCTCGCGCGACGTGGCTCGCCCGAGCACCCGGCGCAGCTGGCGCACCACGACTGCCTGCTCTACCTGCGGGACGGCGCGCCCGTCTGGTCGTTCGAGCGTACCGCGAGCCGCAGGCGCCTGGAGCGTGTGAGCGTGCCGGTGCGCGGACCTCTCAAGGCGAACAACAGCGAGGTGCTGCTCGAGGCCGTTTCGGGCGGCCTCGGCATCGGCCTGGTGCCGGACTTTACCGCCTGGAGCCGTGCAGCCTCGCAAGGTCCGGTGCAGGTGTTGGCGGCATGGAAGCCGGTGGGCTTCTTCGGCGAGCGGCTGCAGGCCATCCGGCCCTGGGCCCCCCGCACTCCGCGCGCCGTTCAGTGCGTGATCGATCACTTGCGCGAAGTACTGCAGGGAGGATTCAATCGGTCAACGCTTGCTTCGCGAGAGACCGTTTGTCGAGCGTAGCGGCAAACCGAGATCCCTCAAAGCAGCATTTTCTCACCGACGACGAATGACACCCGCTCCGGCCAGATCGGGCACAAAGCCTCGACAACGGCCATGAGATCATCCAGGGCGCGGATCGGATCGTCCACCGGAACCGCAGGCATCTGCATTCCGCCGTCTGCGGCCAGCGGCGGGTCTTTCCGGTCATTTGATTGCCTGAAGAAGGTCATCGAGAAGCGGCTCACGGTCGAAGAGGCGAAAATACTCGCGCACCTCCCCCATGTCCAGCCGGTCCCGGTTGGCTCTCAATAGCGCCCGGATATCTTCGAGATCCTGAGTCCGGCGCGGATCGTTTGCCAGTCCCTGCAGCTTGAAGCCGATCAGCCCTTCGGTGCTGATCACGCGCAGGTCACCCAGCGATGTTGCCAATGCCCTCGCCCCTGCCAGTAGTCGCTTCGCGATCGGGCGATGGGCGTACAGAAGGTCCACGCGCTCGTCGTTACGCAGATAATTTGCCGCATCCTCGCTGCGATGCAGGCAGCGATAACCGAGCCTCGTAAGCTCCGCGTCGATCGAGTCGGCTTGCTCCAGCTCCACCAGCAGGTCGACATCCTGAGTCGCACGGATCACGTTGTGCGATGCGAGCGCAAGACCACCTATCAGCGCGAATCGGGCGTCAATGCTCCCCAGAGCCGCGGTGACTTCATTGATCTGTCTGCCCAGACGGGATACTGCAGCCATGATGTCAATCGTGTGCCGGGAGCGGAGCATACTCGCCGTGGCCTTGCTTCGACAGCTCGAGCGGCATGTGACTGTCTCTCGAGCGGAAAGCCTTGCGTCAGGCGAACGTCATCGGCCGGCACCTGACCTCCTGAAATTTACATCGGAATGCGCAAACACCGGGGATATTTTTCGGCAAGGTAATTTCAGGGCGGGTCCAGAGCCTGCTGAAGCTCGACGGGACCCAGTCAACCGGACCCCTTCAGCCTCGCCGCCACACGCCGGTAGGCCTCGCGAAACGGAATGCCCTCGTCGACGACCAGGCGGTTGGCTTCCTCGGCGGCGTGGATGGCGGGATCGAGCTCGATCCGGTCCGGACGAAACTTCATGGCATCCAGGGCGGCAGGCAGGATCCCGAGCGTCTGCTGGGCGAGGTCGATGCTGCGGAATAGCGGGAATTTCAGCAGCTGCAGATCGCGCTGGTAGCCCGAGGGGAGCTTGGCGCAGATCGAGAGCGCCTCGGTCAGGCATGCTTGTGCCGTAGCGCTGCGGCCCCGGATCAGCTCGAAGACGTCCGGGTTGCGCTTCTGCGGCATGATCGAGGAGCCGGTTGTAAAAGCGTCCGGCAGCTCGAGAAAGCCGAACTCCCGGGTATAGAACAGCAGCACATCCGCAGCGAGGCGCCCGAGGTCCTGCATCAACAGGACGATTTGGAACAACACGTCCGCCTCCGCCTTGCCACGGGAGAGTTGCACGGCTGTTACCGGCGCGTGTACCGCCGCGAAACCGAGCTTGTGTCGGGTCGAATCCCGATCGATCGGCAAGCCCGGCGTGCCGTAGCCGGCCGCCGAGCCCAGCGGGCTGAGGCCCAGGCGGCGCTGAACCAGACGCAACCCTTCGGCATCGTCGCCGAGCTCGGCCGCGAAGCCGCCCGCCCACAGCGGCACCGAACTCGGCATGGCCTGCTGCATGTGGGTGTAACCCGGCAGAACCGTATCGCGCTCACGTCCGGCCAGCCGATCCAACGCCTCCGCCACGGCAAGCGCGCCTGTGATCAGCTCTGCGACGGCGTCCCGCAGATAAAGCCGCAGCGCCGTCAGCACCTGATCGTTCCGAGACCGTCCGAGGTGTACACGGCCGCCGGCCGGCCCGATCCGCTCGGTCAGGCGCCGCTCGAGAGCGGTCTGACCGTCCTCGTCCGCCAACTCTATCCGCCAGAGGCCGCGGGCATGCTCCTCGCCGAGAGCGGTCAGGCCGGTGCGGACCGCCTCGAGGTCCGCATCGGAGAGGAGCTTTTGATCACGCAGCATCTCGGCGTGCGCAATGGATGCCCGTATGTCATACGGCACGAGGCGCTCGTCGAGGGGGAAGTCTTCGCCGGCAGTGTAGGTGAGCACCCGTTCATCCAGCGGCGCGCCCTTGTCCCAGAGACGAGTCACGATCAAGCCTGCACGCTCTGCTCCGCCAACGTCAGCGCGTCGACATCCTCCACGATCAGCGTACCCGTGCCCTCGTTCGTGAACACTTCGCCCAGAATCCCCTCCGGAGCAGAGTACGACACCACGTGTACCCGCCGTACTCCGCCGCGGATCGCCGCCTCGATGGCTTTGGCCTTCGGCAGCATGCCGTCGGCGATACGGCCTGCCTCGCGCAGGCGCGCCAGGCCGCTCAGGTCGGTATAGGAAATGAGCGAGCCCGGATCGCCGAGCGCCGCCAGAATGCCGGGGGCCCCGGTGCACAGGATCAGCTTCTCGGCGCCGAGCGCTGCGGCGATGGCGGCAGCCACCGTGTCAGCATTGATGTTGAGCAGCGTGCCGCTGTCGTCCGCGGACAGGGGGCTCACCACCGGCATCAGGCCGTTGTCGAGGAGCTTGCGCAGCACCGTGGGATCGACCCGGTCGATGTCACCGACGAACCCGTAGTCCACCACCTCGCCGCTCGACTGCACCGTCACCGGGGGTCGCCTGTGCGCGTGCACCAGACCCGCATCGACGCCGCTCACGCCGACCGCCTCTATGTTGAGCTCGCGGCAGATGCCGAGGATGGCGGTGTTGATGGTGCCGTTGAGCACCATGGCGGTCACGTCGATCGACTGCCGGTCGGTGACGCGCCTGCCCTCGACCATGCGCGTGGGGACCCCGAGCGCGTCAGCCAGCTCGGTGAGCTGCGGTCCTCCGCCATGCACGAACACGACGCGCACGCCGAAGTAGTGCAGGATGGCAAGCTGTTCGATGAGCACGCGTGTGGAGTCCTCGTCGGCGAACACCCCGCCGCCGGCCTTCACCACGAAGATCTTGCCGCGGTACATGCGGATATACGGAGCGGCGTTCTTGAGCGCGCGGATGGCGAGTGCCTGATCGCCCGAGTGCATGATCATGTCGAGTCAAATCCCCTTCAGTAATCGATACAACACCGCCATCTGCGCCGTCAGGCGATTGTACGCCTCGAGCTGCACGATGCTGCGGCCGCTGTCGAGCACCTCGTCGGCGACGGCAACGTTGCGCCGCACGGGCAGGCAGTGCATCAGGCGGCAATCGGCCGCGGCGCGCGCGAACCAGTCGTTGCGCACACACCAGCCGGCGAGGCGGGCACGCAGCGCGGCATCGGCCTCGGCGTCGCCGTAACACGACGTCGCGCTCCATTCCTTCGCATAAATGATGTGTGCGCCCGACAACGCCTCGTTCCGCTCGTCCGTCTCGCGCACCGATCCTCCCGACAGCTCGGCCGCGCGGCGCGCTTTGTCCATGAGCGCTTTCGGCAGCGCGAACCCCTCCGGCCGCAGCACCACGACCTGCATGCCGCGCAGCGCCGCCATGTGCAGTGCCGCCGCCGGCACCGCGAGCGGCAGCGGGCGCGGGTGGTATGCCCACGACAGGACGAACCGCCCGTCGCGCGGCACGCCCACCTCGTCCATAGTCTTCCAATCGGCGAGGGCCTGGCAGGGATGATTGACGGCGGACTCGAGGTTGATCAGCGGCTTGTCGACGAGCCCCGCCATGGCGTTGAATCTCGTTTCGGCGAGGTCCGCCCCGAGATCCTTGCCGTCCGCGAAGGCCCGGATCCCCAGTGCATCGCAGTAGGAGGCGAGCACCGGAATCCCCTCGCGCACGTGCTCAGCCGCCGCCCCGTCCATGACTGCGCCTCGCTTCGTCTCGAGCTGCCACGTCCCCTGGCCGGGGGTGATGACAAAGGAGGTGCCCCCGAGCCGCGCCATGCCGGCCTGGAAAGAGGCCAGGGTGCGCAGCGAGGGATTGAGGAAGAGGAGTCCCAGGATCTTGCCGGAGAGTGCGTGCGGTTCCGGTGAGCGCGTGAGCCGCCGTGCCAGCTCAAGCAGCGCGATGACTTCTTCGCGCCCGAGATCCGCCAGGTCGAGAAAGCGTTTCATAGGCCGGACAGCGCGTCCCGCAGCAGATCGACATGCTCCTCCTTCAGGATAAAGGGCGGCAAGAGGCGCACGATGCCCGGATCGCTCGCCCCGCCGACGAGGATGCCGCGCTGCAACAGCTCCGCCTGGATCTGCTTGGCCGGCCGGCCGGTACGCAGCCCCAGCAGGAAACCTTCGCCTTGGACGGCCGTGACCGGACCGACCATGCAGGTCTTGCGGATGTAAGCCGAGACCCTGCGGACGTTCTCGAGCAGCCTCTCGGACTCGATTGCCTCGAGCGCCGCGAGCAGGGTAGCGCAGGCCATCGGACCGCCGCCGTAGGTCGTGCCGAGCAACCCCACCTTCAGGGTGGCCGACACTTTGGCCGATGTCAGCAGCGCCGCCACCGGGAAGCCGTTGCCGAGGGCTTTCGCGGTCGTGAGCATGTCGGGCATCACGCCATACAGGGTAGCGGCGAAAGGCGCGCCGCTCCGGCCAAAGCCGCATTGGACCTCGTCGAAAATCAACAGGGCGCCGACCTGCTCGCAGCGTCGGCGCAACGCCGCGAGGTAGCCGGCGCCGAGGTCCACCGCCCCTGCGAGACCTTGCACCGGCTCGACGATCACCGCCGCCGTGTGCTCGGTCACCCGGGCGTCGATGGCCGCGAGATCCCCCCGCGGCATGAAACTGACATCGAAGGGCTTGCGCGGAAAGCCGTACCACGCCTCGGCGCCCCAGGTGACCGCCGCGGCGCCCGCAGTGCGTCCGTGGAATGCGCCTTCGACGGCTGCAACGTGCGGGCGTGAAGTCATGCGCAACGCCAGGCGCAGCGCGTTCTCGTTGGCCTCGGCGCCGCTGCTCACCAGGAATACGCTGGCGAAATCCAGCCCGGAGAAATCGAGCAGTCGCCGCGCCGCGCGCGCACGGATCTGCATCGGCAGGGCGTTGGTCTGGAACTGGCATGCGCGCGCCTGCGCGATGAGGGCCTCCGTCCAGCCGCGGTGGCCGTAGCCGAGCGCCGCCACGGCATGGCCACCATACAGATCGAGCACGCGCTCGCCGCGGGGCCCCATCAGCCAGACGCCCTCGGCAGAGGCGACCTCGAATGGATATTGTGCGTAGACCGGCGCGAGGCCGTCGGACGGTGGCTCGAAGGGCGCCGGGAGCGCTGTGGCGTTCATGATATCTCGCTGTTGGGGACTGTTCAGGTCCAACCCGGGGCGGGCGCCGTGAGACCCTCGGTTTCGGGCCATCCCAGCATCCGGTTCATCCACTGCACGGCACCGCCGGCCGCGCCCTTGTTCAGGTTGTCGATGGCGCACATCACTGCCACCGTGCGACCGTCGGATGCAGCGGACAAATGCGCATAATTGGTGGCGGCAACGTCCTTTACCCTGGGCGCGGTGGTAGTAACCCGCACGAACGGCGAGCGGGCGTAGAACTCGCGCAAGGCGGCCAACACTCCCTCCGTGTCGAGCGGACTCGCCAGCTGCGCCTGCACGGTCACGTGAATGCCCCGTGCAAACGGCCCCGAGTGGGGCACGAACGCGAACTCGGCCTCCACACCGCTCGCCGCCCGCGCGCAGGCCGTGATCTCGGGCGCGTGCCGGTGCGACAACACGTTGTAGGCGTACAGATCGCTGTGCCGCAGCGGATGATGGGTGCCGGAGACCGGTTTGCGGCCCGAGCCGGTGCTGCCGGTGACACCGGCGACAAAGAGCGCGGGCGCGGTCAGCCCCAGCGAGAGCAGCGGCACGCTCGCCAGCAGCGTCGCAGTCGAAAAGCAACCTGGATGGGCGATGTGCGCGGTGTCGGGCTTCGCCAGGTGCTCCGGCACCGCGCAGGTGAATTCCTGCAGGCGCGCCGGGGCTCCGTGGGGATGCTTGTAGACCGCCTCGTAGTCCGCCGCGCGGCGGAAGCGGAAATCGGCCGAGATATCGACGACGCGCGGGCGCGTGCCGGCGCTCGCGGCCGCCGTCAGCAGCGAATCGATGAGTTGCGCGGATACGCCGTGCGGTGCGGCCGAGAACACCGCACACTGCGGAGCGCGCATGAGAAATTCGCGGACCTCGGTCTGCGGCCTGAAGCATGTGTCGCCGTAGACGGCCGCCAGGTGTGGGAATGCGTCGGCGAGCCTCTCGCCCGGCTGGCTGTCCGACATCACCGCGGCCAGCGTCAGGCGCGGATGGGCCGCGATCAGACGGAGCAACTCCCCGGCCACGTAGCCGGTACCGCCGAGCACGACCGCCGGAATGGTGCTGCGCGGGTCCGCCCGTGCGCCGGCGAACGAATCCGCCCCCGGCGACAGGGTCATTGCGCCGCTCCTCGCGGCAGACCAACGGCCTCCATCACGCGGTCGCCGAGCGCCGCGCCGTTGCCGATGGCGTTGAATGCGGCGACGCCCAGTTGGCTGGTGATCAGGTCTATCCCCACCTGATTGTCGGTGGCGGGCCCCGTGACGGCGCAGGGCTCGATACCGAAGCGCTCGCGCAGGAGCTTCACGCCGCCCCAGGCCGCGACCGGATCGTTGGCCGAGAGGACCACGCCGGTGAGCGCAGAGCGAATGTCGGGGCACTCGAGGATGGCGTCTACACCATAGGTGCCGAGAATGCCGTCGCCGAGCTCGAACACGATCGCGTCCGGCTTGCCGGCCGAGAGCTCGGTCAGCATGGCGCGCGTCAGCGCCGGACCATTGTGCCGCGTGGTGGTGACCACACCGAAGTCGGTGAAGATCGCCGAGCGGCGCGCGCCTGCGTCCTCCATGGCGAGAATGTCGCGCCGCAGGGAGACTCCCGTCGCCTTGAATGCGTCGATGGTGAGCCCACGGTGGCGCATGCGGCTGATCATCGCGCAGGCGGCCGCGGTCTTGCCCGCCTCCATACACGTGCCGGCGAGCGCCACCACCGGCACTTGCCTCACGTCGAGTGCGCCGGCCTGGTCGAGCTGGCGCAGGCCCACCCGGGCCGGCACCCCGATACGCTCGCCGAGGTACGGAAAATGCAGCGCCACGCCGAGCACGCGGCAGTCGAACGGCTGACCCTTTTCCGGATTCACCGAGTCGCACACTCCGAGCACACCGCCGATGTTGAGCATCTGGATCACGTCGCCCGGCTTGACCGAGGCGGGTATGTGACCGGAGTAGCCGAACAGCGCCTTGCGGTGGCCGAGCGCGCCGACCACGATGTCGCCCTTGCCGACCTTGGCCATGCGGCCGCTGGTGAGCTCCAGAGTGTTGTAGGTGGACTTGTTGGTCAGTACTTCGACCACGATCACCACGCCTTCCTCGGCGGGGATGTCCGGGGAGATGCGCACTTCGCGCGACAGGCGGCACGCCTGAGCCACGGAGGCGATCTTGTCGACGACGACGTTTCTCATGCCATGGGTCATTTCGAGGTCTCGCCGGCGCGCCGGTGGAACACGCCCGTCAGGGCGACGATCTTGGAGAACCCCAGGGCGTCCTGCGGCGTCCACTCGCCGGCCGCCTCCCCGTACACCCCCCTGGAGGCGGCCATGAGCGAGTGGGGCGAATCCACGCCCTCGACGAACAGGTTCCCCGGGCGGAACGACACCCGAACCTCGCCCGTGACACGCGCCTGGGAAGACTCGAGGAGCGATTCGATGTCGCGGCAGACCGGATCGAGCAGCTGGCCCTCGTGCACCAGATCGCCGTAGGGCTGTGCCACCAGCTCTTTGATGCGCTGCTGGCGGCCGGTGAGCACGAGCTTTTCCAGCTCCCGGTGCGCGGT
Source organism: Pseudomonadota bacterium (assembly GCA_021845825.1). Classification (GTDB taxonomy): domain Bacteria; phylum Pseudomonadota; class Gammaproteobacteria; order Steroidobacterales; family Steroidobacteraceae; genus 13-2-20CM-66-19. Next base: position 30,783 of record JAJZVF010000002.1, read on the forward strand.
GAGCAGCACTTCCGCAGCCGGCGCCTCGAAGGCCACCCGACCTTTGGTGCCGATGATGGTATCGCCAAGATGGATGCCGCGTCCGATGCCGAAGGGCGCGGCCAGCGCCTCCAGCGCCTCGATCAGCGCCACTGGGGAAAGCGGGCGGCCGTCGAGGCCGCTCGGCCGGCCGTGCTCGAACCGGATGAGGTGCGTTTCGGGGGCACGAGGCTTCGTAAACGCATGCTTGGTGAGCACCCACGCGTGCTCGGGAATGCTGCCGGAGGAGCCGAGCGTCTCCTTGCCGCCGATGGTCACGCCCCACAGCCCACGGTTGACCGAGTAGGCCGCCCCATACGGCGGCACGGGTAGGCCGCGCTCCTCGAGGTATTGAAGCTCTTCCTGGCGTTTGAACGCCCGATCGCGCACCGGGGCCAGAACCTCGAGCTCGGGGGCGAGCGTGCGCATCGCAACCTCGAAACGCACCTGGTCGTTGCCCGCAGCGGTGCAGCCATGGGCAATCATGCTGGTGCCGAGCTTGCGCGCCATGTGCGCAATGGTCTGCGCCTGCATGACGCGCTCGGCGCCGACGCACAGCGGATAGAGCTGGCCGCGTCTGACGTTGCCCATGATGAGGAAACGCAGCACCTGCTCGAAGTAATCGGCGCGCGCATCGACTTGGTGGTGCTCGATTGCTCCAAGGGCCCGGGCGCGCTCGCCGAGCGTGCGCGCGGCCGTCTCGTCTATGCCGCCGGTATCGACGGTGACGGTGATGATCGGACGGCCATAGGTGTCCTTCAACCAAGGCACGAGGAAGGAGGTGTCGAGGCCGCCGGAATAGGCAAGAACGATGGGCTGCCCGCCCTGGGATGCGGATGTCGGCATGCGTCGCCTTAAATTCGAAAAACGGTCTGCAGCCGCGCGATGAGCTCGTCCTGCGCGCGGCCGGTGGCGGTGGCAATGAAAATGGTGTCGTCCCCGGAGATGGTGCCGGCGACCTCCGACCATTCGGCCCGGTCGATGGCCACCGCGACGCTCTGCGCGGCGCCGATGGTCGTCTTCAGCACGGTGAGCGAAGGTCCGGCGCGCTTCAGTCCACGCACGAACTGGGCCAGCATGCCGAAATCGCCTTGGGTGCGTGAGACCTCGTCGGGTGGCAGCACATAGCGACCGCTCGCCTTGAGCACCCCGAGGTCGCGCAAATCGCGGCTGACGGACGACTGGGTCACGTCGTAGCCTTCGGCACGCAACAGATGAACCAAGTCCTCCTGCCGGTGGACCACACCCTCGCGCAGGATGCGCACGACGGCTTGGCGGCGTTCGAGCTGCTCGGCGTCCACGCGATCAGGGGAGAATGGTTACGTGCATAAAGTTGCGTGTATTATGCATATTCATTCGCACGAGTCAAGCGCGCATTCCGCCGCCTACCTCACTACGCTAAACACCAGATCCGCCCCGCCGATCTGGCCGCTCTTGCTCTGCCCCGCACCTTTGCCCTGGCCCGCCAGGATGCGGATCATCAGATGCCGGGTGAGGCTGTAGCGCAGCCTGATCTCGTTCAGCTGCTGGGTGAGCCCCACGCCATAGCTGACGTAAAGACGTGGCGAGAGATACTTGCCGAGCACAAGGGAGGTCACGTTGTTGAGATCGGTTTCGAGGCTCACGGCCGGCAAGCCGATTTTCTCACCCAGCTGCTGCGCGAGCAGCGCGCCGCCCTGCGCCAGCAGCTCGCCCGCCGCGGTGGTCTGCTGAGACTGCGCCGTGGCCCCGGTCTGCAGCGCCTGCAGCGAGCCGCCCCCGCCGGAGAACAGCAGCGACATGATCTGCGACTGCGACAGCGAGGGATTCGAGAAGAAAGATACCTGGGGCTGTTGCAGGGTCCCGCTCACATCTATGCCCGCGGTGACCTGCGGATAGCTTTTCACGGCGCGGATCTCGATGCCGGGATCATCGAGCAGACCGCCCCTGAAAAGCAGCCGTCCGTACTCGATATCGAGCTTGCGCGCGTAGGCAGCGTAATGTCCCTGCACGATCAGCAGCTCGCCGGTGGCCCGCGTGCCGGTGCCGTATCCGCTGCGCACCGTGAATGCGCCCGTCAGCCTGCCGGTGAGGCCCATCGTATCGATGTTCACGTCGTTGCCGAGGCCCAAGGTGACCGTGCTCATGACCTGATAGCGGTGCATCGCAACGGCCGACCCCCCACCGACGATGACCTGGTCGGACGAAGTGTGCACCGCGCCGCTGAAATTCCTTGGATGGATGGATGCATACGGCACGAAGACCGTCCCCGACACCTCGATCCGGTGAGCGGCCACGTCGAAGCGGAGATCCGGCGAAGCGTCGACCTGCGCTTCCGGCGTGTCGACCACCAGCAGGTCGTTCCCGGTCAGATGCAGATGGCCATAGGGCAGCAGGCCGCGCCAGTGCATCTGGCCGGCGGCGTGCACAGTCCCCCGGCCGACGCGGGCCGAGCCGTCGAACTCTACGCCACCGTTGTTCAGACGCGCCTGGAGCGCCGCCCCCTGCAACCGCAGATTGGTCCGGTACCAGTTGGCGGTGCCGTCTGACACGCTGAGGAGCCCGGTGAGCCGCGGCGCGGCCAGCGTGCCGCTGATCGCGGCGTCGGCGAGCAGGTTGCCCGAGACCTCATCGATGCCGGGCAGGTAGATCGACACCAGGTCGAGTCTGGAAGTCCGGGCGCGCAACGTTCCCCGGATCGGCATGTTCCGCCAGCCCGTGCCGACCCTCCGTGCATCGAGCGTGGCGTTGAATGAGCCGACCGCCCCGGCGGTAAGCGATGCCTGGGCACGAACGGCGCCCGGCAGAGCCTCGATCGACAGCAGTCCCGAGCCCAGGGGAGTCCGATCGATCCGCCCGTTTACCAGACGGCGCGACAGCACGGCGTGTGTCAGGCTCGCGCGCAGCGAGCCTCGCACCGATGCGCCGCCGCCACCTTCGAGCCGGGCCCGCGCGCCGATCGTCCCCTGATATTCGACCGCCGGAGTCATGCCCGCCGTCAGCGTCGCGAGCGGCAGGTGGCTGGCCGTCAGATACGCCGACCACGACGCCGGAGTCCAACTCCCGCCGACGCACAGTCCGGCGGGCGCTCCGCTCAGGCACAGATTCTCGAGCGCGCTGCGTGAGCGCGACAGGGTGAGCAAGGCAGGCTTGCGCAGGTGCAGATTCAACGCCTGTGCGCCCGTCAAGTGCAAGGCCGTGACCTGCCCGGCGAACACTCCGCCATAGAGGCTGCCGCGGGCTGCCGCATGCACGCTTAAGCCGGGTGCGCCCGCGGAAAGATGTGCCCGCAGATCCGAGGCGGGACCGTCCGCGGTCAGGTCGAGATTGCGCACCAGCCGACCGTGAAATCGCAGTCCGCGCAGATGAAGGGCAAGGACGGAGCGGCGGCGCGCTGACGGATGGAAATTCACCGTGGTATCGAGGGAAGCGAGCTCGAGGCCGCCGATCTTCACGCCCGCACCGCGAGCCCACGCACGGATATCCGGGGCATTGCGCGGCCCGTCGACCGTGCCGGCCGCCTGCACCACGCCCCGATCACCGGCGGCCAGCATGTGCAGATTGCCCGCCGCCGAGAATCGTACGTCGGTCCGCCGGCGAGCGAGGTATCCGTTGAGCGCGACCCGCACTGCACCCAGGCTGACTCTCACCCGTTCGAACCTCCAGGTCCGGTCCGAGTGGCTCAATCCACCGGCACCACTCGCCGGCAGCCCGTACAACCGCCCGTGCAGCCCATCGAGGCGCACCGCGAACGGGCTGTCGGCGTGAAACCCCTCTCCCGAGGCGCTCAGCGTAAAGCCGAGGCGTCCTCTGAGGAGCGGCCGTACCTGCCCAGGATCGAGCCTCTCGACGCGCGCGCGCAAAGTCCAGCGTTTGGGAGGCAACCACCTCACCTCGCCGTGCGCCAGCACCTGTCCGCCGAGCAGTCCAAGCTGCGCACGCTGCACGCTGAGCCCCTGGCTGCCGAGCGTGGCCACGATGCCGGAGGAGGTGAGCGCAAGCCGCCCGACACGGGCGATGCCGGTTGCGGTCAAGTTGACCGGCCAATCTCCCGCGAGGGTGAATGTGCCGGAGCGGCTATGAAAGGCGGCCTTGCCGGCAAGCGGCCAGCGCAGATGGCGCCAGCTGCCGCGCAGAGCAAGCTGTGGTCTGCCTGGACCGAGGCGCAGGCTCCCGCTCGCCGCAAGGTGCGCGCCCGAGGCAAGGTGGGTGATGGTGAGCCGGCGCGCGATCAGCACTCGTTTGGAGTGATTGCTCTCGAGCCGGCCATCGAGCCCGACACGGAAGATCCCCGCATGCAGACCGGTTGGATCGGCCGTGCCGCCAGCCTCGAATCCGCGCGCGTCGCCGGCCAAGGCGAGACGCGCGTCGATCGGACCGAGAATCCCGCTGCGATGCCAGGCGCGCAGATCCAGGTCGCGAACCCGGGCCTCGCCCCGCCAATGCCAGCGGCTCATCAGATCGAGCGCGAGCCCGTGCACGCTCATCCGGCAGGGCGCGAGCACCTTCGCGCTGAACTGAAGCCTGTGCAGATCACCGCCAAGCGAAGCCTCGATCAGCCACCGCGGCTGATGAGGCATCATCCAGATGATGCGTCCGTGGGCGGAAACCCCGAGCGCATGGGCGGCGCGCAGGATGCCGGCGGCGGCGTAGCGCACGTTGCCCATGCGCAACCGGAGGCGATAGAAGCGTATTTCGCGAGAGGAGACATGCGCTGCGCCGTCGATGTCCGATCCTCTGAGCCTTCTGCCGTCGGGCAAAACCACCCATGCCCGGTCGATGTGCGCGTGACCGATCCGAATCCGCAGCCACCAGGGCAGGAAATGCGGGTGCGGGGGAGGAGGCAGGCGACGACGCTTGATCTCGATGTAGGCGGTGTCGGCGGAAATCTCCGGGACGTCGATCGTGCGCCAGTAAAGCGGTGGCAAAAGCATCCGGGCGAAAACGCCCCGGAACTCCATATGCTCCCGCAGCCCGTCGATCACGACCTGACGGGCGCGCACCCCGGCGGCAAGCGTGCCGCTCGCCCCCTCCACCCTCACCTCCACTGTGCCGAAGCGCCGCGGCATGTGGCCGACGATGAACCTCAACCCGCCCTGGGTGAAGACCGCGTAATAGAGGATCGCGCCCGACAGCGCCACGGTCAGTATGATCAACAATCCGCTTACTGTCAGGAATCGGCGCATCGGCCTACAGCTTGGGCGAGAAGTTTATGTAGAAGCGGGGCAGCTGATGGCCTCGCGCCGACAGGGGCTGAGCCACGTCGATGCCGAGCGTCATGACCGGCAAGCGCACCAGAAGGCCCAGCCCCGCGCCGTATTGCAGCAGCCGCGGAGTGTGAAAGCTGTTGAACGCATTGCCGTAGTCGAAGAATGCCGCGATGCCCAGGTGCTTCGGCAGATCCCGCTCGATCTCCACCGTGCCTGTGATCAGGTCCTTGCCGCCGGCCTGGGCGAGAAATGGGCATTGGTATTCGGCCTGGGCTTTTGCGATGCCCGGCTTGAGCGTTATGGTACGTCCATTCTCACAGGGCAGCGTGCTCTCTGAGGCATCGAAGGACTGATATGGGCTCAGCGAGTCATAGGCGAAGCCGCGCACACTCCCCTCGCCGCCGGCGAAGAAGCGCATCACGGGCGGCAGCCGGTTGAAATGGGACGCGGCGGTGGCGCCGAAGTCGTTGCGCAGCAGCAGGTGCCACTGGGGTGCCAGGGTGAACACCCGCTCGAGCTCGACCTCGATCTGCAGAAAGTCCGACCCGGAGCCGAGCGTGGCGTGCGAGCCGCGCAACTGCACGAACACCTCATGCTGAAACACCGGCTCGCCGAGATAGCCCCTCGGCATCAGCGCGATGTCCACGCCCGGCACCAGCATGTTGGCGTCGCCCACGCCAGCGATGACGCTGCGCGGCTGCGGGTATTGCGCGTTTGGACACACTGCGCCGGCAGACTTGGCCGTGGACGTCTCCTCGCACGTGGTGCCGCTCACCGACCCGGTGGCATGCACGGCGTTGACGAACCAGACCATCCGCCAGCGGTCGACGACCCGGGTGAGGCTCGGGCCGACGATCATCGTGCGGGCATCGACCGCAGCGAGCTGCCGCTGCTCGACGCTCGCCGCCAGCGCCAGGTTTTCGGTGGCGGGGTCCTGCAAGGGGATCACATAGCGGCTCTGCAGGCTGTATTTGATCAGCTTGGCGACCTGCAGGTCGACGCTCATCCGGTGGCCCTCGGCATCGAGCCTGCGGTCCTGCCAGCTCAAGATCGCGCGCGGACCGGTATCCGTCTCGTAGCCGCCCGCCAGGGAATAGATATTGGGCCGGCTTGCGCCGGCGCGGATATGCACCGGCACCGTGTGATCGACCGCGTCCGGCTTGCCCGGCAGCACCTCTAGATTGGAGAAATACCCCGAGTCATCCAGCGCGAACTGGGTCCGCAGCACCTGCGTCAGGTCAAAGAGCTGGCCCCGCCGGTAGCGCAGATAGCGGCGCACCAGCTCCGGCTTGACGGCGTCCTGATTGATCGCCGTCGTCCCGAACCGATAGCGCACCCCGGTAGCGAGTGTCAGCTCAATGGCCGCCCAGTGCTTTTGCGGATCGACCAGCAGCTCGTGTCGCGTGAGGCGCGCATCGAGGTAGCCGTAGGTGGCGGCAGTGCGCAACAGCTCGCTCTTGAGCTGCTCATAGGCCATCTCGTTCAGCTGCTCGCCCTGATGAAAGGGCATGTGCGCGGTGATGCGGGTAAACAGCGGATCGGTGGCCCCCGGCCCCGTGAGTCGCACGTCCGCCTTGCTCAAGATCACCGGCGAACCCGGCTTGATGTCGAGGATGACCCGCCAGTTCCCGGGGCTGGTCTGCGTGGCGGTCACGCGCGTGGTGGGCTGGAAGTAGCCGAACGGCTCGAGCCCCGAGCGCACCTCTGCATCAACCCGGTTCTCGAACCGCTCGATGGTATGCGCGGTGAGGTGTTTGCTGTTTCGGTATCTCTGGAAGCTCAGATACGCGAGAACATTGGTGCGGAGGGTGCCGCGCACGCCGTGGATGATCACCGTGATGCTTGCGCGCGCCAGAGGGCTGACGAGGAGCAATACGAGCAGACCCGAGGCTGCGCGCCGCCGAGCCCCGTGCAACGAATTGCGATTCGTCATCTAAATCCGCGAACCCGGCTTGGGAAGTCGTGCAGTCGAGAATTGTAGTCTTTCCTGACCGCCTGGACCGGGCACCGGTTCCCACCGTGCTAATCGGTACCCCTGGATCCGAGGTGATTTCGGACCGCGCTACCGGTAACGGCCGGCCGTAGCGCGTGGTGCGACTCGGGCCAAGCTCACTGCGGCCACTGTTCGCCCTTCAGCCGATACTCGCTCTCACCGCTGCACCGGCCTTCGCTGTCGAAGCGCCGTTCGGCGAGCAGAAGACCTCCGGAGGGCTCGATCAGCGCCACGGTGGAGCAGCGTGTACCGTACAGCGAATGCCGCACGAACGGCGCCGACAGCGTTTTCTCCCACTCCGGCGGCAGACCCATGCGGGGCGGCCTCTCAGCCTCTGTGGCCGGGCGTGAGTCCCCGAGCAGCGCGAACAATACCGCGGCATCGGTATCGCACGCGGCGCTCTCGCGCAGCCAGGACTCGAAACCCGCGCGCACCCGACGCAGTTTGGGCCAGGGCGTATCCAGGCGCTCGTTGGACAGACCATAGACCCCGGGAGCAAGCTCTCGCGCAAAAGGCGTGACTCGGTTTGAGCCGTACCAAAGCGAGCGGCCATCGGCGAGCAGCAGGTTGAAACCGCCGTAAGCGGCGGCCTGGGGCTCGAGCGAGGACAGATACTCGCCCGCCCCGGCGTCCTGACGCATGAAGCGGGGAATCAGGCCGCCGCGGGACGGAGCGGTGGGTGCTGCGCGCCGCAGATCGTGGAAATTCGTTATGACACCGAAGCGGCGGCGGCGATCGACGCCCAGCCAGGTGCCGCCAGCGCGCAAGTCACGGCCGGCGAGCATATCCTCGGGCGGCGGCCAGTTCCCAAGAGGCTCGGCGGGGCGATCGTGATACTCATCCCGGTTGGCCGCGACGATGAGCCGATAGCGGGGGTGCACGTTCCAGGCAAGCACGAGCAGACACACTAGCGCCTCCCCCGAGTGGCTCGGGCGGGGGGTGGCCCATGCAACCAAGTCTCGATCAGCCGGCGGGAAATGGAATGCGCGGGCGGAAGCAGCACGGCGCCGCCGCGGATGTCCTGTCGCGTAAACCAGCGGGCATCTTCGAGCTCGCCGCCGACGCGCACCGGGTCCGGGAGGCCTACGGCGTGAAAGCCGGCCATCAGGGAGGCCGGAAACGGCCACGGCTGGGAGGAATCGTAGCGGGCGTTGGTGACCCGCACGCCGGTTTCCTCCATGACCTCCCGAGCGACGGCATCCTCCAGGCTCTCGCCCGGCTCGACGAAACCGGCGATGGTGGAATACCGTCCGGGCGGCCAAGCGCTCTGCCGTCCGAGCAATGCCCGCTCATCGTCCGCGACGAGCACGATGACAGCCGGCTCCAGGCGCGGAAAATACTCGGCTCCGCAGCCTTCCCGGGAGCACAACAGGCTGTGTCCGGCCCGCTTGGGGTAGGTCGCCGCCCCGCAGACGCCGCAATGCCGCTGGCGGGAACGCCAGATGGACAACGCCCGGGCATAGGCCAGAAGGCCGGCCTCCTCGGTGTCGAGCTGAGGCGAGAGTGCGCGCAGCTCCTCAAAAGCGCTACCCGGTGGGACTTCGGTCGCCTCGGACGTAGGCGGCAGCATCAGCAGCAGGCAACGCCGCCCCCGGAACCAGCCGAGCAACACGAACTGGTGCGCGGCGGCGGCCCTCACCGCCGAATGATCGGCGGAAACGAAAGCGATGTGCGGCTGCGGACCGGTGTAAAGGAGCTGGGCCGTGCCCCGGCTGAGCAGAAACTGCGTCTGCGGGTCCGCGAACGCCGCTGCCAGCCAATCGAACTCCTCGCGCGCCTCGGTGCACCGCTCGATGTACGGGCCCGAAAAGAAGTTCGGCTGGTCGGCAAGGATGCTCACTGGATGAGCGTATTTTAGCAGCCGGAGCGCCGGCGCCGGAAGCCGGGCTCGCAGTAATTGCAACGCCGCGGACCCTCCGGGAGCCGCTCGACGAGCAGCGGGATATTGCATTCGGCACAGCAGACAAGGCGCAGCTGATCGCCGCGTTGCAGGCACCGTGCCAGAAATACCGCGTGCTCGAACGAGATGACCGGCACCGACACCACCTGCCTGTAATACTCGTAGGCGTCCAAGAGCAGCTGGCCGGTGACAAGGCAGGCAAAGGCGGGCCCGGAGCAGGGCCCATCGAGCGACAGCCCGCAAGAGTAGAGCAGCCCTGCGAGAAGCGATGCCTGGTGGCGTACTTTAGGCGAGCGGGTGAAGTAGCCGGCCTGCTGCGGCGATTTGCCGCGGTGACGGTAGCTCGGATGCGCGTAATGGTGAGAGAGCTTGCGGATCCGATCATGGGACAACCCCGTGAACGCGCGGATGGTCGAGGTCCGCGCCTCCAGCCAGATGAATCGCAGTGCCAAGTCGATGCTGTCGGTCTCACGTTGATAACGGGCTTCTCCGGCGCGCATATCCCCTCCCCTTCCGTCCGGGTCGTGCTTTGGCCGCAATTGCGGCTTGGACGAACGATTTTCCGAATTATTTCGCACAATACAATCCGGCAAATCTGGGCAAAAAACAGAGAAATGCACAGGTGGACTGCGGCTCCGGTCACGGTACTATCGGCCGGAGATCGCACGGAGTCGTTATGCCACGTCGCGACTATATTGCCGGGGAATTGTCTCCGGATATGCTGCAGGCACTGAAAGAGCTCAATTTCGAATGTCTGGAGCTGCTCGCCGCGCAGTCGCGGGCAGCATCCAGGCGCGATTTTCCGCTCGCCAAGGTCATCGAGATCTGGAATGGCCTCGACAATGAGGCTCGCGACCGAGCGATCGACTATCCCTATCTTTTGTTCAATGCAGGCTTCGCCGAGCCGCAGCGCTGGCGGCGACCGGCCGAGCAGCAGATTAACGAGGAGCGGGGCGAGCCGTACGAGACCTTCTTCACAGTCCCGGCTGCCGTGCAAGTTGCGCACCAGGTGTTCGTGCACGCCTGGTCGACGGCGCGGGAACACGTCCCAAGCGCGGTTTTGACGCTCGGCATGCACCCGCAGTGTGCGAAAATCATCGCCGCCCATACCTCGGTGTCCCTGTACAGAACGGTCGAGCGGCACTGGACGTGGCTGCGGCCGCGATGGCTCGACAGACCGCAAGTCTGGCAGGAGCTGCTGCTCGGCGGCATGGAGGGCGGAGAAGCCCGCGCGAGTGCGCTCATGCATGGCTTACAGCTCGTCGCTGCCGAGATCACGACCGCGACGCGCAAGCGCCGCGAGCACTTCCGAGTCTGAGCATCCCTCCTGCCGCTTCGGCCGGATTCTACAGAGCGATCTGCCTAAGACCCGCCGAATCTCGGGCACCGCGGAACATCCCCCGGGTGGTGAAGTCCATCGCGATCCGGCCGGCACCGTCGACGGCAATCAGCCCTCCGCGGCCGCCGAGCTCGCTCAAGCGGGCGAGCGTCTCACGCATCGCCTCCTGGAGCGCGAGACCGCGATATTCGACGCCCGCGCACAGATGGTGGGCGGCCACGATACGCATGAAATACTCGCCGTGCCCGGTGGCAGACACCGCACAGACACCATTTCTGGCATAAGTGCCCGCCCCGATGATGGGCGAGTCTCCCACCCGCCCGGTGCGTTTATTGACCACCCCGCCTGTGGAGGTGGCGGCGGCGAGATTGCCGGCCGCATCCCGTGCGACCGCGCCCACCGTGCCCTGGGGCGAATGCTCGAGCTCCGGAGCCGCACGGCCGCTGTGCAGAGCATCGAGCTCCTCCCAGCGCTCCGGCGTGCGAAAGTAGGTATTGGGAACGAGGGCGAGCCCCTCTTCCAGCGCAAATTCCTCTGCACCGGCGCCGACCAAGAGCACGTGGTGGGATTTCTCCATAATGCGGCGTGCAAGCTCGATGGGACTCTTCACGTGCCGCACTGCAGCCACCGCCCCGGCGCGCTGATCCCGGCCGTCCATGACGGCCGCATCGAGCTCCACCGCACCCTCGCGCGTGAGGGCGGCGCCACGGGCCGCATTGAAGAGGGGGTTGTCTTCCAGGACACCGACAGCGGCCGTCACCGCATCGACGCTGTTGCCGCCGCGCTCGAGCACTTCGTACCCGCAGTCGAGGGCGCAGGCGAGACCGTCATGATAAAGGGCTTCCCGCGCTCTCGAGCGCATCTGCCTCGGCAGGTCTCCGGCACCGCCGTGAATCGCAATGGCATGCATAATCAGCCTCGAAATGCTGCGCGCGAATCAACCGCGCTCGCTATGATCGGTCGGCATCTTAACGGTAGACGAGCCCATGTCGCAGAGGATTCGAAGCATTCTGGTCGCCAATCGGGGCGAAATCGCCATCCGTGTGATGCGGGCCGCGAGCGAGCTCGGGCTGCGCACCGTAGCCGTGTACTCGCAGGAAGACCGCTTCTCGCTGCACCGCACGAAGGCGGACGAGGCCTACCTTGTCGGGCAGGGCAAGGGACCGATCGAGGCATACCTCGACATCGAGGACATTCTGCGCATCGCCCGGGAGACCCGGGCGGATGCAATTCATCCCGGATATGGCTTCCTCTCGGAGAATCCGCTGCTCGCGGAAGGCTGCGCACGGGCGGGCATACGCTTCATCGGCCCCGAGCCCGAGACCATGCGCGTCCTCGGCAACAAGCTGAGCGCGCGCGATCTTGCCACCCGGGCAGGCGTGCCCGTGATGCCCGCCACGGCGCCGCTGCCGGAAAGTCTCGAGGGATGCCGGCATTTGGCGCACGGCATCGGCTATCCGCTGATGCTGAAGGCCAGCTGGGGCGGCGGCGGGCGCGGCATGCGCGTGGTAGAACGCGATGAGCAGCTCGAGCAGCTGCTGCCGGTGGCGCGCCGGGAGGCGAAGGCAGCGTTCGGCAGCGACGAGGTCTACCTGGAGAAGCTGGTGCGCCGCGCGCGGCACGTGGAGGTTCAGATCCTCGGCGACGCGCACGGCGGCCTCGTACACCTCTACGAGCGGGACTGCACCGTGCAGCGGCGCAACCAGAAAGTCATCGAGCGTGCCCCGGCGATCTTCCTCACCGGCGCCCAGCGCGCCGAGATCTGCCAGGCGGCGCTCGCGATCGGGCGCGCCGCCCGCTACCGCAGCGCCGGCACGGTGGAGTTCCTGCAGGACGCCGACAGCGGCAAGTTCTACTTCATCGAGGTCAATCCGCGCATCCAGGTGGAGCACACCGTCACCGAGTGCGCCACCGGCATAGATCTAGTCAAGGCGCAGATCCGGATAGCGGACGGCGCACGCCTCGGCACGGCGGAAAGCGGCGTGCCGCCGCAGGAAGACATCCGCATCCACGCGCACGCGCTGCAGTGCCGGGTCACCACCGAGGACCCTGAAAACAATTTCATTCCCGACTACGGCAAGATCAGCGCCTACCGCAGCCCGGCCGGGTTCGGTATCCGCCTCGATGCCGGCACCGCGTACACCGGCGCCATCATCACGCGCTCCTACGATTCTCTGCTGGTCAAGGTGACCTCCTGGGCGTCCACGCCCGAGGAAGCGATTGCGCGCATGCACCGCGCACTGTGGGAATTCCGCATCCGCGGCGTCGTCACCAACCTGCGGTTCCTCGACCAGGTCATCACGCACCCGCGCTTCGCCCGCGGCGAGTACACGACCAAATTCATCGACGAGACGCCCGAGCTGTTTCGCTGGCAGCGCAAGCGCGACAGGGCGACCCGCATCCTCACCTACATCGCCGACACCATCGTCAACGGTCACCCGGAAGCACGCACTCGCCCACGCCCGCAGCGCCTCGAGAGCGCGAAGCTGCCGCCGGTGGTTCTGGGCGATCCGCCGGCCGGTGCCCGCCAGAGGCTCCAGACGCTGGGGCCGGCACGCTTCGCGCAGTGGATGCTGCAACAGGAACGGGTGCTGCTCACCGACACCACAATGCGCGATGCGCACCAGTCGCTGCTCGCCACACGCATGCGCACGATCGACATGGCGGCCATCGCTCCGTACTACGCCTGCCTCGTGCCCGAACTGTTCTCCGTGGAATGCTGGGGCGGAGCGACCTTCGATGTCGCCATGCGCTTTCTGCACGAAGACCCATGGCAGCGGCTGGCGACCCTGCGCGAGCGCATGCCCAATCTGCTGCTGCAGATGCTGCTGCGCTCGGCCAACGCCGTCGGGTACACCAACTACCCGGACGACGTGGTGCGTTTTTTCATCAAGCGCGCCGCCGCGGGCGGCATCGACCTGTTCCGGATATTCGACTCGCTCAACTGGGTCGAGAACATGCGGGTGGCCATTGATACGGTGCTCGAATCCGGCAAGCTTTGCGAGGCGGCAATCTGCTACACGGGCAACCTGAGCGATCCGCGTGAGAAGAAATACACTCTGGACTACTACCTGAGGCTCGCCCGTGAGCTGAAGGCCGCCGGGACGCACGTACTAGGCATCAAGGACATGGCGGGACTGTGCCGCCCGCGCGCCGCCTACAGCCTGGTCAAGGCGCTGAAGGAGGAGATCGGCCTGCCGGTGCACTTCCACACTCACGATACCAGCGGCATCGCCGCGGCGAGCGTGCTGGCCGCCGTCGACGCCGGCGTAGATGCCGTCGATGGGGCGATCGACGCGATGAGCGGGCTTACCTCGCAACCGAATCTCGGCTCGATCGTCGAGGCGCTGCGCTTCGGGCCGCGCGCCCCAGGTGTAGATCCCGCGAAGCTGCGCATGCTCTCTTCCTATTGGGAGCAGGTGCGCCGGCTCTACGCCGCTTTCGAAAGCGACATCCGCTCGGGCGCCTCGGAGGTCTACGTACACGGCATGCCCGGCGGCCAGTACACCAACCTGCGCGAGCAGGCCCGCGCCCTCGGCATCGACAACGCACACTGGCCGCAGGTTGCCCAGGCGTACGCCGACGTCAATTCGATCTTCGGCGACATCGTCAAGGTCACGCCCACATCCAAGGTGGTCGGCGACATGGCGCTGCTCATGGTGACGAGCGGCCTCACGCCGCAGCAGGTGCTCGACCCGCAGGTCGATGTGCCCTTCCCGGAGTCGGTGGTGCAGCTGTTCCACGGCGATCTTGGCCAGCCCGAGGGCGGCTTCCCGCAGGCGCTGCAGCGCAAGGTGCTCAAGGGCGCGGCGCCGCTTGCCGCCCGTCCCGGAGCCTTGCTTCCGCCGGTGGATCTCGAGGCGCAGCGCCGCAAGATCCAGCCGCTGGTGCCGCGGCCGGTCACCGATGACGACCTCGCTTCGTACCTCATGTACCCGCGAGTCTGGCAGGAATATGCCGCGGTGCGCACCCAGTACGGCGACGTGGGCATTCTGCCGACCCCGGTGTTTTTCTACGGCATGGAGCCGGGACAGGAGATCTGCCTCGACCTGGAGAAGGGCAAGACGCTGTTCGTGCGTTACGTCGCCTGCAGCGAGATACACGAAGACGGCACCCGCACGGTGTTCCTGGAGCTGAACGGACATCCTCGCTCGCTGCGGGTGCCCGACCGCAGCCAAGTCGCCCGGCGACCTCCCCAGCGCAAGGCCGAAGTCGGCAACCCGCGGGAGGTGGGTGCGCCGATGCCAGGCACCGTCACGACCATCGCGGTGAGTGTCGGGCGCAAGGTCAGCCGCGGCGACGTGCTGGCGACGCTGGAGGCGATGAAGATGGAAACCCAGGTGCGCGCCGAGACAGACGGCGAAATCGCCGAGGTCCTGGTCGCCCCGGGGCAGCAGGTCGATCCAAAGGATCTGTTGGTCGTGTTGCGGTGAATCCATGCGCCGCGCCGGTGTGCTGCCGGGTGCGGCCGCGCGCTGGAGTGGTGGCGTTCATCATCGGCGGCTCGGCCGCCTGTGGGCGTGCCCGGTGCCGACGCGCGGTAGCCGACATGGCCGCGCTGAACCAGCCGCCCGTGAATTGAGCCCGGCGCAATCCGGCGCGTACATACGGATTGCGGCGCATGATCCGCCAGATCAGGCCGGTGCGCTGGTTCTCGATCATGGCGATGATCGGCCCCTGGTCGATGCCGAGGAATTTGTTATCGACCCAACCCCGGCCGGGAATGACGAAACCGTGACGGGCCAGTCGGGCATGGGTGAAGCTCGGATTGAAGGAGTCGAGGAAGCCGTAGCGGGTGTAGATGATGTCGCCGTACTTGCGCAGGAGCGCCTGGGTCGCCTGTGTCACGATCTTCGGGTCGAACGGCAGAGAGCCGAGCACTGCGGTCGGCGCAAGGGTGCCGTCGTCGTCGGCCGGGTTGGTAATGCCGCGCGCGAAATACCCGTGGAACTGCCGCATCCGGCCATGGTAGGGGGCGCGGACATTCCCCGGCCCGTTGCAGGCCGTGAGTCCCCATATGTCAGGACCGTATCCCGCCCAGCCGTCAGGGTCGACGATGGCATACTGGCGTTGCGCGAGCGTCGCTCTGCGGCTGTTCTCGAAGTAGTCCTCTCCGTGGGCCCGCATGAATGGATCGGCGATGCCGCGCAGATCGATCCACACAGCGGTGTATTGCGGGCCGAACTGCGGACCGAAGGCAAGCAGCGTCTGGCCGTCGAGCTCCCGCCAGTCGTGCTCGTCCGTGGCGGTCCAGGCGCTCCACGCGTTGCTGCGCAAGGGGTACGTGGGCGAGCCCAGGCCGAGGATGTAAAGGATCGAAGCTTCGTTGTAGCCGGACCAGCGCGCCTGGGAGAAGCCATGATCGGGATACCACGCCATGCTGACCCGCGGATCGGTGCCGGGTGCGGCCCATCCCCAATTGACGCGCAGATACAGCCGCTTGGCGAGGCGACGCACGCTCCGCTCCGTCGCGGTGGGATGGTCGAAATAACTCTCCGCGGTGAGCACTCCCGCCATGAGCAGGGCGGTATCGATGGTGGAGAGCTCGCTGTTGCGATACCGAAGACCGCTGCGCATGCCGATGAAGTGGTAGAAGAATCCGTGGTAGCCGGCGTAGCCCTCGCGTCCTTTCCCTTGCGGGCGGCTGAGCAGAAAGGCAAGGATCTTGCGCACGCGTGCGGCAGCGGCGTGCCGGGTGACGTATCCCCGGTCGGCGCCGATCACGTATGCCGTCAGTTCAAAACCGACGGCCGCGATGCTCGAGGGGTCGCGAGACGGCCAATGATCCGGAGCGAGCCCGGTCACCGGGTCGGCCGTATCCCAGAAGTAATCGAATGTGCGCCGCTCGATGTCGCGATACATGCGCCGAGGATCGTTCGCCAGAGCCCGTACGCAAGCCTTGGAAATCAGCGCCACCGGGGTTGGCGGCCACGGTTTCCAGGACGTTGCCTTTGCACACGCAATCGTGACAATCGCGCCGGGCAAGGCGGCGCTCTCCATTGCCATTCGGGTGACCGGATCCGGAGTATCGTTTTTATCCCAGAACTCATCGGA
>JAJZVF010000104.1 GCA_021845825.1 Pseudomonadota bacterium
TCCAGCCGCTCAGACGTTGAATCGGAAGTGCACGACGTCCCCTTCCTGCATGACGTATTCCTTGCCTTCCACACGCAGCTTCCCGGCCTCGCGGGCTCCACCTTCGCCTTTGCAAGCGACAAAATCGGCATAGCTGATCACCTCGGCACGAATAAACCCCCGCTCGAAGTCCGTGTGAATCACTCCTGCCGCCTGTGGGGCGGTCGCCCCCACGGGGACCGTCCAGGCGCGCACTTCCTTCTCCCCGGCCGTGAAATAGGTCTGCAGGCCGAGCAGCCGATAGCCCGCGCGAATCACCCGGTCCAGCCCCGGCTCCTCGAGCCCGAGCTCTGCCAGGAAGCCGGCCCGATCATCCGCAGCCAGCTGGGCAATCTCCGCCTCGATGGCCGCACATATCGCCACGACCGCAGCCCCCTCCACTGCGGCGCGCTTCTCCACTGTCGCGAGCAACGGATTGCTCTTGAAGCCGTTTTCCGCCACGTTGGCCACGTACATGACCGGCTTGGCCGTAAGAAGCTGAAGTTCCCGGATATCCCGCTTTTCCTCGGCGGTAAGCTGCATCGTGCGCACAGGCTTCACCTGATCCAGGTGCGCCCTCACGCGCTCGAATAGCACCTTCTTCCTCACGGCATCCTTGTCACCGCTCTTCGACACCTTGGCGACCCGCTCCACGCCCTTTTCCGCTGTGGTCAGGTCCGCGAGCGCGAGCTCGGTGTCGATCACCTCGATATCGGCCAGCGGATCGACCTTGCCCGCGACGTGGACGATGTCGCCGCCCTCGAAACACCGCACCACGTGCGCGATCGCGTCCACCTCGCGGATGTGGGACAGGAACTGATTGCCCAGTCCCTCACCCTTGGAAGCGCCGGCCACCAGCCCCGCGATGTCCACGAACTCCACTGTCGCAGGCATGATTTTCTGCGGATGCACGATCCCGGCCAGCACCTCGAGCCGCGGATCGGGCACGGGAACGATGCCGACATTGGGATCGATGGTGCAGAACGGGTAGTTGGCCGCAGCCGCGTTCTGAGCCTGGGTGAGCGCATTGAACAGCGTCGACTTGCCGACGTTCGGCAATCCCACGATGCCGCAGCGGATGGACATGAAGCGGACTCCTGCGCCTCGGCCCTCAGGCCGGGCGCGCTGGGGGTTCTGCGTTGCTGCGCCTGTGCAAGCGGTTCATCGCTTTCTCGGCGCCCTCGAGCAACATGATGGGTATGACGTCGGCGGCTGCGCTCATGGCCGCCCGGATCAGCCCGGCCTCCGCCTGCGGCGGCCGGCCGAGCACATAATCCAACACGGTCGAGCGATCGCCCGGATGCCCGATGCCGATACGCAGCCGCCAGAAGTTCTCGCCGAGCCGCGCCATCACGTCGCGCAGGCCGTTGTGGCCGCCGGCGCCGCCGCCCTGCTTCAGCCGCGCCACGCCGGGCGGAAAGTCAAGCTCGTCATGGGCCACCAGGATGGTCTCGGAGCCGATCTTGTGGAAACCTGCCAGGCTCTGCACCGGGCCGCCGCTCAGGTTCATGTAGGTCATGGGCTTGAGCAACCACAGCTCCTGCCCGGCGAGGCGCGCCCGCGCCACTTCGCCCTGGTGGCGAGACTCGCGTTTGAAGCCGGTGCCGGCACGCCGGGCCAGCTCTTCCACGAAATCAAAGCCCGCGTTGTGGCGGGTGCGGTCGTAGGTGGGGCCGGGATTCCCCAGCCCCACCACCAGTCTGAGCGGCGTCCCCGGCATGGGCGGCTATTTCTTGCCGCCCTCCTTCTTGGCGGGCGCCGCCTTCTCTTCGCCCTTCTTCGCCTCGGCAGCGGGCGCCGCAGCGGCAGGCGCGGCGGCAGGCGCGCCCTCGGCGGGCGCGGCAGCGGCGGCCTCGGCAGCCACCGGCTCGGGCTCGGCGGCGCGCGGACTGTGGATGGAGACCACAGGCGGGTTGCGGTGCGCCAAGTGCGGGATAGTGACGCCCTCGGGCAACGGGACATCCGCCAGGAATTTCGTCTCATTGAGGTTCATGCTCGACAGATCGAGCTCGAGGAATTCCGGCAGGTCCTTCGGCAGGCAGCTGACCTCGACATCCGTGATCATGTGCGAAACGATACCGCCCTGGGTCTTCACGCCGGGGCTCGCGGCCTCGCCCTTGAAGTGGATAGGCAGATGCAGGCGGATCGGCTCGCTTTCGGTCACGCGCTGCAGGTCGACGTGCACGATCTGGTGGCGGGCCGGATGCATCTGCACGTCCTTGACGATGGCGGGCTGCGCCTTGCCGTCGACCGTGATTTGCACGATCGAGGAATAGAAGCGCTCGTCCTGTATCACCGCAAGCAGCTTGTAATGCTCGAGCGACAGCGCCTCGGCTTGCATCCGGGCGCCGTAGAGGATGGCCGGAACCTTGCCGGCGTTGCGCAGGCGGCGGCTCGCACCAGTGCCTTGCGCTCCGCGCGATTCCGCGTCGAAGCTGAATGAGATACGCATGATGTTCTCCAAGTAACGTCAACAAACCGCCGGGACCCGCGACCAGATCCCGGCGCACCAAAAACTCCATCCACCGCTCGAGACTGCCTCGTAGCATGCTCCTGGTCGGGCACTGCGAGGCAGGAGCCGAGGCGCGAGCCTGCCCCGACATGCCGGCGGCGCCCCGAGCAGGGTCATTTTCCGGGCACTCCCGGGCCCATCAATCCACGTACAGCGAGCTGACCGACTCCTCGTCGCGGATGCGACGGACCGTCTCGGCAAGCAGCGCCGCCACCGACAGCTGGCGGATCCGGCCGCAGCCGATGGCGGCCTCCGACAGCGGGATGGTGTCGGTCACCACCAGCTCATCGAGCGCCGAAGCCGATATCTTCTGCACAGCCTCGCCCGACAGCACCGGATGGGTGATGTAGGCGACCACTCTTTCGGCGCCCTCGTCCTTCAGCGCCTGCGCGGCATGGCACAGCGTCCCGGCCGTATCCACCATATCGTCGACCAGCATGCAGGTCTTGCCGCTGACCTCGCCGATGATGTTCATCACTTTCGACTCGTTCGGACGCGGACGGCGTTTGTCGATGATGGCGAGCTCCGCATCGTCGAGGCGCTTGGCGAAGGCCCGCGCGCGCACTACGCCGCCGACATCGGGCGATACAATGACCACGTTGCGGTACGCCTGCTTCCACGCATCTCCGAGCAGGACCGGTGAGGCATATACGTTGTCCACCGGGATGTCGAAAAAACCCTGGACCTGGTCGGCATGCAGATCGATGGTCAGCAGCCGGTTGACGCCCGCGATCGAGAGCATGTTGGCGACCAGGCGCGCCGTGATCGCCGAGCGGGTGGCACGCGGGCGGCGATCCTGCCGTGAGTAGCCGAAATACGGCACTACTGCCGTGATGCAAGCGGCCGAGGCGCGCCGGCATGCGTCCACCATGACGAGCAGCTCCATGAGCATGTCGTTGGTCGGCGGACAGGTCGGCTGCACGATGAACACGTCGCGTCCACGTACGTTTTCCATCAGCTCGACGTTGATCTCCCCGTCGCTAAATCGGCCGACGTACGCTCGCCCGAGTGGGGTCTGCAGATGGCGCGCGATAGCGCTCGCCAGCGCCGGATTGGCGTTGCCGGCGAACACCGCCAGTGTGTCGCTCGTGCTCATGGTGCCTTACGTCAAACGGTCCCAACCGCGGCAAGCCGCCGCAGGCCTCGAACTGGCTGGGGTGGGAGGACTCGAACCTCCGAATGGCGGGATCAAAACCCGCTGCCTTACCACTTGGCGACACCCCAGCATTGAAAACAATCCAGAGAACAACCCGAGCCGAATCATCGCGCTGACTTCTGGAGGAGAGCATGCACGGGAGATACGCTCAAGCCGCGTGCCACGAAGCTCCGCCACCGCTCCGGAACGCGCGCCGCGATTCGCTCCGCCTCGGCGGCGGTCGCCAGCGACGCAAAGATACAGGAGCCGGTCCCGGTAAGCCGAGCCGGAGCGAGCCGCGACTCCCGCGGCAGCTCCCCGCCCAGCCAAGCGAGCGCCTCCGCCACCTCGGGCCAGCGCGCCCGCACTACCGGCTCGCAATCATTGCGTCCGCCGGTCTCGAAAAAGGCGCGTATTGTGATGAGGGGCGAATTTCGTGTCAATTCAGGGCTCTGGAACACGTCACGCGTGGGAATGCTCACCCCTGGATGGATGAGCACATACCAACGCTCGGGCAGCTCGACCGGCGAGAGCTGCTCGCCCACTCCTTCAGCCCAGGCCGAAAAACCTCTAATGAATACAGGCACATCCGCCCCCAACGGCAGTCCCAGCCGGGCAAGCTCGTCCACCGATAGGCGGCAGTCCCAAAGATGGTTCAGGGCGAGCAGCGTCGTCGCCGCATCGGTACTGCCCCCCCCGAGCCCGCCTCCAATCGGGATGCGCTTGATCACCCGGATGGCCACGCCCAGGCGGGTGCCGGTCGCACCCTGGAGCACCCGGGCCGCCCGCATCGTCAGGTCCACATCGGGCTTGACCTCCGTCGGTCCTTGCCTGCGCTCGATGACCCCATCCTCACGCACCTCGAGCCCCAGGGTGTCGGAAAGGTCGATGAGCTGGAACAGGGTCTGCAGCTCGTGATAGCCGTCGGGCCGACGCCCGGTGACGTGCAGAAAGAGATTAAGCTTTGCCGGCGCCGGCCACAGGGTCTCCCGGCAGTTTCCTTTTGCGTTCATCGGCGGGGAAAGGAATCGCAGAGGCTTCCTGGCATCTCGCGATGCAGGATATCGGCTCTTCGCGCCCTTATTGCAGGTGCCACGCGTCCACCACCATGCGCAATCTCACCCCGGCGCGCTTCACGGTGAGCAGCCTCGGCAGCCAATCGGCGCCGACCGGCATGTACGAGTGGTACTCGATCGACCAGCCGCCCTGGCGCAACGTCGTAGGGCGCTGCTCGGCATCCAGCGCCACCGACGCTGCCGCGCCGGGGTCGGGCACCCCGAGAACCCAATAGCGCAGACTCTGAAGCGGCGGCTCGAACCCTAGCTGGCGCACCAGGACCTCGCGCGCCGCGGCATTGCCCAGATGCCGTCCGTGAGGGGTGACGACGCTGAGACTTGTACCATCCGCGGTCACTTGCGCCGCATCCGCGCCGAGCGGTCCGCTCAGGATCATCCGCGTCCGTGTCCCGTTCTGCATCCAGCGGATATTCGCATTGAATCCCCGCTGCTCGACCGCCACGGCCACCCGGCCGTTCAGACGGAACGTGCTGAGCGATTGCAGCTCGGGCTGGCGCACGCTCCAGGCTATCGTTGGCGCAGGCGGCACCGGCACGGTCTGGCAGGCCGCAAGCGCCAGGGCTGCCAGCCCAGGCAGCGCCGCGGAAAGAGGAATTCGCCGTGACATGGCCGCCCACTATAGTGGCTTGCCGGCGATCCCGCACGGGCCCTTGCCGCATGCGGCTCGCCTTGTGGCGTGGGCCCCAATCCCGGAGAATGCCGCGCCCCGACTCGCCCCAGCACCATGAAGGACTCCATCCGCCAAAGGCTCGAGAAGCTCTCTGACCGGTACGAGGAAGTCGGGCGGCTGCTGGCCTCCCCCGATCTCGAGGGGGGCTCGGCGCAGTTTCGCGATCTCTCGATGGAATACGCACGCCTACAGCCGCTCACCGAGCAACTGCAGGCGTATCGCGCCCTCGAGCGTGACCTCGCCGCCGCGCGCGACATGCTCTGCGATACCGACCCCGGCATCCGCGCACTCGCAGCCGAGGAGCACAACCGCGCTCAGGCGGCCCTCGAGGCGGCGGAGAAGGACCTGAATGCGCTGCTGCTGCCGCAAGACCCGCGGGACGAAAAGAATATCTTCCTCGAGATCCGCGCCGGCACCGGCGGGGATGAGGCCGCTTTGTTTGCCGGCGACCTGTTCCGTATGTATGCCCGCTACGCCGAATCGAAGGGGTGGGCGGTGGAAGTGCTGAGCGAGAGCTTGGGCGAGCATGGCGGTTACAAGGAGATCATCAGCCGGATCGCGGGCCGCGGCGCTTTCTCACGGTTGAAGTTCGAGTCGGGCACGCACCGCGTGCAGCGCGTGCCGGCCACCGAGGCCCAGGGACGCATCCACACCTCGGCTTGCACCGTCGCCATTCTGCCGGAACTCGATGAGATCGGGGACATCGACATCAACCCGGCGGACCTGCGCATCGATACCTACCGGTCCTCGGGCGCCGGCGGCCAGCACGTCAACAAGACCGACTCGGCCGTGCGCATCACCCACCTGCCGACCGGCATCGTGGTCGAGTGTCAGGATGAGCGCTCCCAGCACAAGAACCGCTCGCGCGCCATGTCGCTCCTGCGGGCGCGCCTGCTCGCCGCCGAACAGGAAAAGCAGCAGAGCGCTCAGGCCCGATCGCGTCGCCTGCAGGTCGGCAGCGGCGACCGCTCCGAGCGCATCCGCACGTACAACTTCCCACAAGGTCGGGTCACCGACCACCGCATCAACCTCACGCTCTACAAGCTGCAGCAGATCATGAACGGCGAGCTCGACGAGCTGCTCGACGCGCTCGCGCACGAGCACCAGGCCGAGCTGCTCGCCGAGATGGGCGAGCGGGCCGACTTGAGCGAGCACAGCTGAGGTGCACCCGATCGGCGCAAACGGCCGCACCGGATAACCCGCACCGGACCCCGCAGGTAAAGGTCGGGGCGATGTGCCCGAGCCGCGGCGCCGGCGAGCATCCGGGCAGATGGACACACCGCAAGCACGGCGAATACGGCTCAGTTGCGACGGATTGTGCGTTCGCCCGCCGCGGGCCTCGCCGGAGCGATGCTGCGCAGATACGCCGGCCCGCCGAGGTCGGCCATCTGGTGCAGCAGCCACTGCTGCCGCCACAGCACGAACGGCGAGGGTCGCTCGACGTGCCAGTGCACCGGGTCGGGCAGAACTGCCGCGAGCAGCGCCGCCTGCTCGGCCGTCAGGCGCGATGCCGGCTCATGGAAGAACCTCTGCGAAGCCGCCTGCACGCCGTAGATGCCTCGGCCGAACTGGGCTATGTTCAAGTACACGGTGAGCACGCGCTGCTTCGGCCACAGCACATCGATCAACACGGTCAGGTAAGCCTCGATGCCCTTCCTCACCCAGCTGCGCCCGCCCCACAAAAACAGGTTCTTCGCCACCTGCTGAGTGATGGTGCTTGCGCCCCGGAGCCTGCCCCCGCGCTCGTAGGTCTGGATCGCCTCATCGATCGCCTGGAAGTCAAAGCCGTGGTTGAACGGGAAAGTCTGGTCCTCGGAAGCCACCGCGGCAATTCCGGCCTCGGGGGAGATCCGCCGGTAGCCGACCCAATGATAGTCGGCATGGTAGTCCCGCTCGCCGGCGCGCGCCGCCCGCCACTTCGCTTCCAGCATGAATGCGCTGGTCACGGGCGCAATCCACCGCAGCAGCAGCACCGGCGCCACCGTGATCACCGCCCATGCGAGCGCCGCCTTGATGAGCGCCCGACGCAGCCGGCCGCCGGCCCGCTTCTGCGCTGTCCTCCGATGCGGATCAGCTTGAGTCATCGGATCGGGGCATCACCGCGCGGCTCAGGCGGCTGGGTCGACTCGCCGCGCCGACATGATGACTACATCCTCCACGGGCGCATCCTGGTAGCCCTTGCGCCGGCCGGTCTGTACCTGGGCGATCTTATCGATCACCTCCAGGCCTTCGCTCACCCGGCCGAACACTGCGTAGCCGAAATCACGCGCGCTGTGATCGAGAAAGGCGTTGTCCGCGAGATTGACGAAGAACTGCGAGGTGGCGCTGTCCACCATGCCGGTGCGCGCCATGGAGAGAGTCCCGCGGGTGTTCTTCAACCCGTTTTCAGCCTCGTTGCGGATCGGCGCGCGGGTCTGTTTGCTGCGGAACTCCCGGTCGAGCCCGCCGCCCTGGATCACGAATCCCGGCACGATACGATGAACGATCGTGTCGTCGAAGAAACGCTCGTCCACGTAGCCGAGGAAGTTCTCCACCGTCACCGGCGCCTCCTTGGGGAACAGCTCCACCGTGAAGCCGCCGTGGGATGTCTCGAACCGAATCAGGCAATTCTGCGTTGAACTTTGGGCCATTGCCCCTCCGTCATGCGCTCATGCCCCGCCAAATCGCGGTGCGAGCGGACTGTAGCAAACCCGCGCGCGACAAGCTCGCCTGTCACGGCGGACGCCTGATCGGCGCCATGCTCCAGGAGAAGCCACCCACCCTGCGCAAGATGGTCCGGGGCAGTGCGGATGATCTCACGCAGACAGGCCAGCGGGTCGGCCCCCGGCGTAAGCGCCAAGCGCGGCTCGTGCGAGAGCACCTCGAGCGCAGGGTCGTCCTCGCCCACATAGGGCGGATTGCTCACTACCAGATCGAAGGTGCGGCCGCGCAGGGCGCCGAACCAGCTTCCGGAAACGAACTGCAGCCGACCGAGGCCCAATGCCGCGGCATTGGCACGGGCCACCGCGAGCGCCTGCGCCGAGACGTCCGTGGCCGTGATCCGCCAGTGCGGGCGCTCGCTCGCCAGAGCGAGGGCGATCGCTCCGGAGCCGGTTCCGAGGTCGGCCACCCGGGCAACGGACTGCGGGCGCAGCGCCAGCGCACGTTCCACCAGCAGCTCCGTTTCCGGTCGCGGCACGAGCACCGCGGCGTTCACGGTGAGCTCGAGCGTCCAGAAATGCTTGCGCCCGAGCAAATAGGCGACCGGCTCTCCGGCGGCTCGGCGCTCGATGAGTTCGCCGAATCGCGCGGCGGCCCCTGCGTCCGGTATCCTCTCAGGATGCGATCGCAGCCGTGCGCGGGGTACGCCGAGCGCGTGTGCGAGCAGCAGCTCGGCATCGAGATCCGGCGAGCAAGCAGGAACCTGCGCCAGGGCCGCTCGCAGGCGTCGAGCGCCGGCGGCGAACAGCCCGCCGGTGTCGAGAGTAGAACGGTCAATGGCGGTAGGGATCATCAGACGGCTAAGATTGGCGGATGTCCATCACCCTATACCCCCCCACGCAGCCCCGCACCGTAGGCGAACTCCTGGAGACGAGCATCAAGATCTTCCGGGTCTCGCTGCTGAAGTGCCTGCCATATGCCACGCTGGCCATTCTCGCCGGTCAGCTCGCGACGTTCTACGACTTCTCGCGCGGACGCTTGCCGAGCCCGAAGGACATGAATGATCCGACCTGGGTCGCCCTCTACACCGTCGGCACCGTACTCGCAGTGATCCTGTGGATGGCGACGCTGCTGCGACAATCGACGGTGGCCGCCGGGCGGACGGCATACCGCACCGATCTGCTCGATGTGCTCAAGAATGCCCCGGCGATTGCCGCCATTTCGCTGCTGAGCGGCGCCGCAGTAGCCGTGCTCATCCTGCCGCCGCTCACCTTGGCGCAGCCCTACCGGTCGATCGGCCTGGCCGTCATGCTGGTGCCGGCGGTATACGTCTTCGTGGCGCTGTCGTTGTCCCTGCCCGCCCGGATGCTTGCCCACAAGGGCGTGCTCCAAAGTCTGATGTACAGCATGGAACTCATCCGCGGCAACTGGTGGCGAACGGCGGCGATCTACGCGGTCGGCCTGTCGATCATCATGGTGTTCTACCTGCTCGCCGCCATCATGGCCGCCATGGTGGTATCCGACAGCGGCAACCCCATGGCCATCGAGCGGGCCGTCAGCACCACCGCGGTGCTGGCCGTCGCTGCTGTCGGCCTGACCTTCTACACCGCCATAACACTCACCGTGTTCGGCGACCTGGAAGTCCGCAGGGCCGCCAAACCTCGCTGACCGAGCAGCGCGATCGCGCCACGCAAACGCGGCGCAGCAAGCTCACGGCAGACTCGGCGACAGCCACTTCTCGGCCTCTGCGATCGTCATGCCCTTGCGCTGCGCGTAATCCTCGAGCTGGTCGCGGTCGATTCGGCCGACCGCGAAGTAATGCGACTCCGGATGGGCGAAGTACCAGCCGCTCACCGCCGCAGTCGGATACATTGCGAAGCTCTCGGTCAGACGGATGCCGGTCCGCCGATCCGCATCGAGCAGCCGCCACAGCTTCGCCTTCTCCGTGTGATCCGGGCAAGCGGGGTATCCCGGCGCCGGTCGAATGCCGCGGTAGCCTTCCTGGATGAGCTGCTCGTTGGTCAGCTCCTCGGCCGCATAGCCCCACAGCTCGCGCCGCACGCGCTCGTGGAAATGCTCAGCCGCCGCCTCCGCGAGACGATCGGCGAGCGCCTTGAGGATGATGGCCGAATAGTCATCGTGAACCCGCTCGAAGCGCGCGACGTGCTCCTCGATACCGAGACCCGCCGTCACCGCAAACGCGCCGATGTAATCGCGCACCCCGCTCG
>JAJZVF010000105.1:0-6852 GCA_021845825.1 Pseudomonadota bacterium
TCGGGGCTGTCGAGTCCGGTGTCGAGCACGCGCCGCCAGCGGCCCGGCCGCGCGACCTGGATCTGGAAAGTCGCGGCGCGGTCTGAGCCGTTGATGAGGATATACAGGTCCGCATCGCGCTGCGAGGCGCCGTCGAGATAAATGGCGAGGGTGCGCGACTCGGGCCCCATGTCCACCGCCGGGCCCGTACCGAACCAACGCACGTCCTCGCGCCAGAAACGGCTGCGCCCGAGCGTGGGGTGCGCTCTGCGGAAGCGGATCATCGAGCGGAAGAACCGGAACACTCCGGCATTGCGTTCGAGCAGCTCCCAGTTGAGCCAACTGGTCTCGTTGTCCTGGTTGTAGGGATTGTTGTTGCCTCCTTGGGTCTGCAGGAACTCATCGCCGGCGCGCAGCATCGGTGTGCCGTTGGCGAGCAACAACAGCGCGCAGTAGTTCTTGGCCTGCCGATGGCGCAGCTTCAGCACCTGCGCCGGCGCCCCGGCATCGCCCTCCCAGCCGCAGTTCCAGCTGAAATTCTCATCCGCTCCGTCCCGGTTGTCGTGACCGTTGGCCCGGTTGTGCTTGCTGTTGTAGGCCACGAGGTCATAGAGCGTGAAGCCGTCGTGCGCGGTGACGTAGTTGACGCTTTGATAGGCGTGGAAGGCGTTCGGCCGGTCGTCGGGGAAAAGATCATCGCTCCCGTAAAGGCGCTGCATCAACGCCGGCACCATGCCGGCGTCGCCGCGCACGAACCGGCGCACATCGTCGCGAAACTTCCCGTTCCATTGCAGCCAGTGCGCGCCCGGAAAGCCCCGGCCCAGTTGATATGCGCCGGCCGCATCCCAGGGCTCGGCGATGAGCCGGACTGCGGCGAGATCGGGCTCCGAGAGGATGTCGCCGAAAATAGGCGCATCGGCGGTGCTCAGCGAGCCGTCCGCGGCGCGCGTGAAAATCGAGGCGAGATCGAACCGGAAGCCGTCGACGTGCATCTCGCGCGCCCAGTACCGCAGACTATCGACGATCAGCTTGCGTACGTTCCGGTTGGCGCAGTGCAGGGTGTTGCCCGTGCCGGAGAAGTTCGCGTACATGCTGCGGCCTGCGCCGCTCTCTCCCGGGGGGGTGAGGATATAGTAGGTGCTGTTGTCGATGCCCTTGTAGCTGTATGTCGGGCCGCGCTCGTCGGCCTCGGCGGTGTGGTTGTACACGACATCCAGAATGACTTCGATGTCGGCGGCGTGCAGCGCCTTGACCATCTCGCGAAACTCATCGTGCGGCCGGCTCGCGTACGGGCGGCTCGCGTAGCCGTGGTGGGGCGCGAAGAAGCTAAGCGGCATGTAGCCCCAGTAATTGCCTTCCTGCGGATCGAATTGATGCACCGGCATGAGCTCGACGGCCGTGATGCCCAAGTCCTTCAGGTACGGGATTTTCTCGACCAGTCCGCTGTAGGTGCCGCGCCGCTGCGGCGCGACCCCGGAGCTCGCGGCGCGGGTGAAGCCGCGCACGTGCAGCTCGTAGATCACGGTGTCCGACTCGTGGCGCGCGCGCCGATCGCCTTGCCAGTCGAACCGCGCCGGCTCACCGGTGAGGACCCCGAGCGGCGCCTTGCCGGCGTTCGCTCCGGGCCCGCAGGCGGCGGCCCGCTCGAAATCGGCCGGAAAAAAGACCGCACGTGCGTAGGGGTCGAGCAGAATCTTCCGCTCCGAGAAGGCGTGCCGCTCGAAGCCGCCGTCGGCTTGCGGTCCGCTCACCATATACGCGTAGTAGCGCGCCTGCGGCGCGGCACTGTGCGGGATTCGGCAATGCCAGATGCGCCCGGACTTGTTGCGCAGGTAGTCCATGGTGTGGCGCAGGAGGGGCTCGCGGACATCATCGGCCGTATAAAGGAGCAGCGTGACCTGCTCGGCATGCTTGGAGTAAAGGGCAAAATTCCACGCCTGCGCCTGCTCGCACCAGCTCGCGCCGAGCGGCTGCGCCGCGCCCTCCGCTTCGGTCCAACTCACCGTCTGGCCCCCCTGCGCAGGGTGTGCGCCGGTGCGGCGGCACGCATTTACGCGCCTCGAGCCAGGGCGCGGCTCACGATCTGCTCGGCTTCCTTGACCACGCTCTCGAGATGGGCCGGATCGCGGAAACTCTCCGCGTAGATCTTGTAAAGGCTCTCGGTGCCGGAGGGTCGTGCGGCGAACCAGCCGTTCTCGGCGAGCACCTTCAGCCCGCCGATGGGTGCGTCGTTGCCCGGCGCACGGGTGAGCTTGGCGAGCACCGGCTCGCCGGCGAGCTCCCGCTCGGTCACCGCTTCGGGCGCGAGCTTGGCGAGCACCGCGCGCTCGCGCTGCGCAGCGGGCACGTCGATGCGCGTGTAGCAGGGCGTGCCGAGCGCATCGGCGAGGCGCCGGTAGTGTGCGCTCGGATCGCGCCCGGTGACGGCCGTGATCTCGGCGGCGAGCAGATCCATCACCGGCCCGTCCTTGTCGGTCGTCCAGGCCGACCCGTTGCGTTGCAGCAGGCTTGCGCCTGCGCTTTCCTCGCCGCCGAAGCAGAGCGAGCCCGCGAGCAGCCCCTCGGCGAACCACTTGAAGCCCACCGGCACCTCATACAGCCTGCCGCCGCGATGTGCGACCACTCGATCGATGAGAGCGCTGCTCACCACGGTCTTGCCGACAGCCTTGCCGGGAGCCCAATCGGGACGATGTGCGAGCAGATAGTCGACCGCCACGGCGAGAAAATGATTCGGATTCATCAGGCCCTCGGCGGGGGTGACGATGCCGTGCCGGTCGGAATCCGGATCGTTGCCGAATGCGAGCTGGAAGCGGTCCTTCAGCCGCACAAGGCGCGCCATCGCGTACGGACTGGAACAGTCCATGCGGATCTTGCCGTCATGATCCAGCGTCATGAACGCGAAGCGCGGATCCACTTGCGCGTTCACCACCTCGATGTCGAGGCCGTAGCGCTCATTGATCGGTGCCCAGCAATAAAGCGCCGCCCCGCCAAGCGGATCCACCCCGAGTTTCAGCCCCGCCGCGCGGATCGCCTGCATGTCGATCACGAGGGCGAGATCCTCGACGTAAGGGGTGATGAAGTCGGCCGTATGAGTCGTCCCGGCCTGCCGCGCGGCCGCGTAAGGCATGCGGCGGACGGCGTGATTGCCGCCGGCGAGCAGCTCGTTCGCGCGCCGCTCGATCCACGCCGTGACCGCCGTGCCCGCCGGTCCGCCATGCGGCGGGTTGTACTTGAAGCCGCCGTCGCGCGGGGGGTTGTGCGAGGGCGTGGCGATCAGGCCGTCGGCGAGGCGCGAGGTGCGTCCGCGGTTGTGAGTGACAACGGCGCGGGAGATGACCGGCACGGGCGTGATCCCCACGCCCTGCGCCAGAACGGCCTCGACGCCGTTGCCCGCCAGCACCTCGAGGGCGGTGCGCTCGGCCGGCACCGACAGCGCGTGGGTGTCCTTGCCGATCAGCACCGGGCCGTCGATCCCGTGAGCCTGGCGGTAATCGCATACCGCTTGGGTGATGGACAGAATGTGCGCCTCGTTGAAGGTTCCATCGAGCGAGGAGCCGCGGTGTCCGCTGGTGCCGAACTGCACCCGCTGCGTCGCGTCGCTGACATCCGGCTTGCGCTCGTAATAGGAGTGCTCGAGCGCGGCGAGGTCCACCAGCATCTCCGCTGTGGCCGGCTGACCGGCGCGTGCATCCACGGTCATCGCATCGACTCCGTGCTCGGCGCACCCGACGGCGCGTGCGGGACGCCGGCTTGCGGGGCACGGGCAGCGCCGCCGCCGGCTGTTGCGGGCGGCTCAGGCGCCGGGCAGGGTGTCGTCTTCCAGATCTCCTCCGCGTAGCCGGTAATCGTCCGATCGCTCGAGAATCTGCCGCTGCAGGCGACGTTGAGGATCGCGCGCCGCGTCCAGGCCTCCGGGTCGGCATACAGCCGCGCCACTTCGGCCTGCGTGCGGGCATACGCGGCAAGGTCGGCGAGATGCATGTAGTAATCCCCGCGCGTCAGCAGGGCATCGAGGATCGGGGCGAAGATCCCGGGCTCGCCGCGACTGAAGTGATTGCCCGCAAGCAGCTCGAGCGCGGCGCGCGTCTGCGGCTCGTGCTGGTAATGCCAGTGCGGATCGTACCAGCTGCGGCTGCCGAGCACCTGCGCGGCGGTAAGCCCGAACAGAAAGAAATTCTCCTCGCCGGCTTCCTCGGCCATCTCGATCGTGGCGCCGTCGCGCGTGCCGACCGTGAGCGCGCCGTTCATCATGAACTTCATGTTGCCGGTGCCACTCGCCTCGTAGCCGGCCGTGGAGATCTGCTCCGACACGTCGCTCGCCGGGATCAGCCGCTCCGCGAGCGTGACATTGTAATCGGCGAGGAAGAGCACCTTCAGCCGGCCGCGCACCGCAGGGTCCGCATCGATTACCTCGGCCACATTGTTGATCAGCTTGATGATGAGTTTCGCCAGAGCGTAGTCGGGGGCGGCCTTGCCCGCAAAAAAGAACGTCCGGGCGGGCGCGCCGCTGTCGGCGGCGTCGCGCCGCAGCCGATCATAGAGGACGATGATGTGCAGAACGTTGAGCAATTGGCGCTTGTATTCGTGGATGCGCTTGATCTGGCAGTCGAACAGGGAGCCGGGATCGACCGTGCGGCCCGTGGCGGACTGCAGCCAGGCGGCGAACCGGACCTTGGCGGCGCGCTTGACCTCGCGGAAGCGGGCGCGGAACGCGCCGTCCTCGGCAAGCGGCACGAGCGCCCGCAGCTTGCCGAAGTCCGTGACCCAGCTTTCGCCGATGGTCTGCGTCAGGAGATCCGCGAGCCATGGATTGGCCGCGAGCAGCCAGCGGCGGGGCGTTACGCCGTTGGTCTCGTTGCGGAACCGCCCGGGCAGCAGGTCGTTGAAATCCTTCAGCGTGCGCGTACGCAGCAGCTCGGTGTGGATCGCCGATACCCCGTTCGTGCTGTGGCAGCCGAGGACCGCCAGATTTGCCATGCGCACCGCCTTGATGGGCTGTTCCTCGATGAGACTCATGCGCTCGATGAGCGCATCGTCGCGGGGGAAGCGCGCCCGCACCTCGGCGAGGAAGCGCCGATTGATCTCGTAGATGATCTCGAGCTGGCGCGGCAGTGCGAGCTCGAACAGCTCGACCGGCCAGCGCTCGAGCGCCTCGGGCAGGAGGGTGTGGTTCGTGTAGGCGAGGGTACGCACCGTCACCTCCCAGGACTCCTCCCAGCCGAGGCGCGCCTCATCGAGCAGAATACGCATGAGCTCGGCAACGGCCATCGCCGGATGGGTGTCGTTCAGCTGAATGGCGACCTGATCGGGCAGTTGCGGCCATTGGCCGCCCGTACGGCGGAAACGGCGCACGATGTCCGCGAGCGAGCAGGCCACCAGGAAATATTCCTGCAGGAAGCGCAGGTGTCGGCCGGCGGAGGTGGCATCGTCCGGATAGAGCACGCGGGTGAGGTTTTCCGCCAGGATCTTGTCGTGCACGGCGCCGAAGAAGTCGCCGTGGTTGAATTCGTTCAGATCGAAGTAATCCGGCGAGGTCGCCTCCCAGAGGCGCAGCGTATTGACCGTGCGGCCGCCGAAGCCGACCATCGGACGATCATAGGGTATGCCGCGCAGCGTTGCCGGGTGATGATCGGCAAGACGCGCCACCCCTTCCTCGAACTTCAGCGCGCATTGCAGGCGCGCCTCGACCGCGTCCTGGTGACGGGCGATCTCCCAGGGGTCGGGCCGCCGCAGCCAGTTGTCGGGGTGCTCGAGCTGCCAGCCGTCGACGATGTCCTGGCGGAACATGCCGTACTCGTAGCGCAGTCCGTAGCCGATCGCCGGGATGTGCAAGGTGGCCAGGGAGTCCATGAAGCAGGCGGCCAGCCGGCCGAGGCCGCCGTTGCCGAGCCCCGCATCGGGCTCAGTCTCGCAGAGACGATCGAGCTCGATGTTGCGCCGTGCCAGCATCTCGCGCACCTGCGGCTCGAGCCGCAGGTTCACCAGGTTCGTCTTCAAGGACCGTCCCAGCAGGTATTCCATTGACAGGTAGTAGAGCCGTTTCGGCCGGTTGCGCTCGTATCTCTGCTTCGTGGCGAGCCATTGCTCCCCGATCAGATCGCGCAGTGCCCCGGCGAGGGCCTCGAACCAGTCGCGCGCATCGGCCGTGCTCGCTGCGATCAGCTGGTGGCGTGTCAGGTGGCGCTCGACGCCATCGGCGAGTGAGAGTGAGTCCATACGTACCTCGGGAATGGGAGGTTTGCGGCTAACCTGCGTGATTCACGCCCATCAACCCCGTAAGGCGGCCCGCCAGGGCGTTTCCGGCACCTCAGGCCCTACGCCGTCGGGGCGCGCGCTTCTAAAGGGCATGGCCGGTCGCCAGCAGCTCGTAGACATGGCGCGCGATCATGGCGTCCTCGTCGGTGGGAATCACCTGCACCGGGCAGCGCGACCGAGGGGTCGATATCCGCCCGGCGCCGGCGTTGTTCGCGGCCGCATCGAGCTCCACGCCCAGGTGTTCCAGGCCGCGGCATACGGCCGAGCGCACCGGCGCGGCGTGCTCGCCGATGCCGCCGGTGAACACCAGCCGGTCGAGTCCGCCGAGGGCTGCGGCCAGCGCGCCGATCGCCTTACGCACCTCGTAGACGAACAGATCAACGGCGAGCCGCGCGTCGGGGTCTGCAAGCGTCAGCAGCTCGGCCATGTCGGCGGTCGTACCGGAGACGCCGAGCAGGCCCGCCTCGCGGTCAACGACATGCTCCAGGGCTTCGGTGCCGAGACCCTCCTCACGCAGCAGGTACAGCAGCACTCCGGGATCGAGGTCGCCGCTGCGGGTGCCCATCATCACCCCGCCGGTGGGCGTGAGGCCCATGGTGGTATCGATGGAGCGGCCGT
>JAJZVF010000105.1:6952-10165 GCA_021845825.1 Pseudomonadota bacterium
TCGGTGCCGAGACCCTCCTCACGCAGCAGGTACAGCAGCACTCCGGGATCGAGGTCGCCGCTGCGGGTGCCCATCATCACCCCGCCGGTGGGCGTGAGGCCCATGGTGGTATCGATGGAGCGGCCGTCGCGCAGCGCGGCGAGGCTTGCGCCGTTGCCGAGGTGCGCAACCACCACCCGGCCCTTGGCGCGTGCCCCCAACCGGCGCGCGATGTACTCGTAGGACAGGCCGTGAAAGCCGTAGCGACGGACGTCGCGCTCCCGATAGCGGCGCGGCAGCGGCAAGGTGCGCGCCACCTCCGGCAGAGTGCAATGGAAGGCGGTGTCGAAACAAGCCACCTGCGGCGTGCCGGGCAGGCGCGCGCCGACCACGCGCATGCCCTGCAGCGCCGGCGGGTTGTGCAGCGGTGCAAGGGCGGTGAGCCCTTCCAGGCGCTCGAGCAGCTCGGGCACGACGCGCGCCGGAGCGCTGTGGTTGCCGCCGTGGACCACACGATGGCCGACGGCATCCACCCGGATCGGCCCCAGTGCCTCGAGCAACGCATTGAGCGCGGCTGCATGATCCGCGAGCGCCTGCGCAGTGACTTTCCCGTCGATTTCCACGGCGGCTTCCGGCCGGCCGATCTCCTGCGCCGAGGCCGCGCCGAGGCGCAGCTCATCTTCGGCGCCCACCCGATACAGGGCGAGCTTCAGGGACGAAGATCCGGCATTGACGCACAGGCAATGCAGGCTGGCTGCCGAGGCGCTCACGATCCCTCACGCCGCCGCTGTGCGGGCGCGAGACCGCAGCATGTGCGCCGGACTGCCCCCCGGGCGGCTCGGGCCGCCGACCCCCCTGGGCGGCGGGGGATCATGCCGCCTGCCAACGCCACGCGGCGTACTCGGGCGGGTCGGTGCCTTCGGTCGCGGCGTAGCTCAAGGATTTCAGGATCATGTTTTTCATGTGCTCCTTCACGTGCGCGCCGGCGATCTGGAGCCTCGGAACGCGATCGATGGCGTCGATCACCAGATCGAAGCGGTCGATCTGGTTGCGAATCGCCAGTTCCATCGGCGTATTGATGTTGCCGTGCTCCTTGTAGCCGCGTACGTGGATGTTGCGTGCGTTGGTACGCCGGTAGAGGAGCTTGTGGATCAGCCACGGATAGCCGTGGAAATTGAATATCACCGGTTTGTCGCGGGTGAACAGGCTGTCGAAGTCCGCATCCGACAGGCCGTGCTCGTGCTCGGAATCCGGCACCAGACGGAACAGATCGACAACGTTGACGAAGCGCACTTTCAGGTCCGGGAAGTGCTGCCGCAGCAGGCCGGTGGCGGCAAGCGCTTCCATGGTCGGGACGTCCCCGGCGCAGGCCATGACCAGATCGGGCACGCCGTCGGCGTCAGTGCTCGCCCAGTCCCAGATCCCGATGCCCTTGGTGCAATGGATGACGGCGTCGTCCATGCCGAGGTATTGCAGATGCTCCTGCTTGTCCGACACGATGACGTTCACCTTATCGGTGCTCGTCAGGCAATGCCGGGCGACCGACAGCAGGCAATTCGCATCCGGCGGCAGGTAGATGCGCGTCACCCGCGGACTCTTGTTGGTAACGATGTCGAGGAAGCCCGGGTCCTGGTGGGAGAAGCCGTTGTGGTCCTGGCGCCAGACGATGGAGGTGACCAGAATGTTCAGCGACGACACCGGGGCGCGCCACTGGACTTCCAGGGATTTCTCCAGCCACTTGGCGTGCTGGTTGAACATCGAGTCGATGACGTGAACGAACGCCTCATAGGAGGCGAAGAAGCCGTGCCGGCCGGAGAGCAGGTAGCCTTCGAGCCACCCCTCGAGCGTATGCTCGGAGAGGATCTCCATGACCCGCCCGTCGGCGGCGAGATGCGAGCCGTCGGCGTCTTCGGGCAGAACCTCGGCCACCCAGGCCTTGCCGCTCGCCTGGTAGATGTCGTCCAGGCGGTTCGAGGCGGTCTCGTCCGGACAGAAGAAGCGGAAGTTATCCGCATTGGCGCGCATCACATCGCGCAGGAAGCGGCCGAGCGGCCGGGTGTTTTCCTCCAGTGTCGCGCCGGGCTGCTCGACGGTGAGCGCGTAGCCGGCGCACTCGGGCAGCACCAGCGCTTTGCGCAGCAGGCCGCCGTTGGTCACTGGGTTGGCGCTCATGCGCCGCGTGCCCTTGGGGGCGAGCGCTGCCAGTTCCGGCTTCAGGCGGCCGTCGTCCGTAAACAACTGCTCGGGCCGGTAGCTCTTCAGCCACTCCTCGAGCTGCTTCAGATGCGCGGGGCTTTGATGCGGGTCGACGGGAATCTGGTGTGCGCGCCAGAACCCTTCCACCTTGTGCCCGTCCACGCTTTTCGGGCCGGTCCAGCCCTTGGGCGTGCGCAGCACGATCATAGGCCACGCGGGCCGTTGCCCGATACCCGTGGAGCGTGCCTGCCGCTGGATGGCCGCGATCTGCTCGATGACGCGCTCGAGCGTGGCGGCCAGCTGCTGGTGAACCGTGCGGGGGTCGTCGCCGACTACGAAGTGCGGGAGGTATCCGTAGCCGCGCAGGAGCTGCTCGAGCTCCTCCTGGGCGATGCGTGCAAGCACGGTGGGGTTGGCGATCTTGTAGCCGTTCAGGTGCAGGATCGGCAGCACCGCACCGTCGCGGGCCGGATTGAGAAACTTGTTGCCGTGCCAGGAAGTGGCGAGCGGCCCGGTTTCGGATTCACCGTCACCGATCATGCAGGCGACGATTACCTCCGGGTTGTCGAACGCGACCCCAAAGGCGTGCGAGAGACTGTAGCCGAGCTCGCCGCCCTCGTTCAAGGATCCCGGGGTCTCGGGCGTGCAATGACTGCCGATGCCGCCCGGAAAGGAAAACTGCTTGAAGAATCGCTTCAGGCCCGCTTCACCCTGTCCTTTGTCCGGATAGACCTCGCCGTAGGTGCCTTCGAGCCAGGCCTGGGACAACATCGAGGGGGCGCCATGGCCGGGACCGGAGATGAAGATCATGTTCAAGTCGCGGGTGCGGATCAGCCGGTTGAGGTGCGTCCAGACCAGGGTTTGACCGGGATCGGAGCCCCAATGGCCGAGCAGGCGGTGTTTGATGTGCTCGAGCGTAAGGGGCTGCTTGAGCAAGGGGTTCTCGCGCAGGTAGAGCATGCCCGCGCACAGGTACAGCGCCGCGCGCCAATAGGCGTCCAGTGCCTGCAGCTCCTCCTCGCGCAATGCCGGGGGGGA
>JAJZVF010000106.1 GCA_021845825.1 Pseudomonadota bacterium
GTAGCGCCCGACCGCCCGTCCCAGATACGGCATGCAGATCGCGAGGTTCCGCCGGAAATCCATCTCTTCGGGCTCGACGATGCCCCGGTTGGGATTCTCCATGGCCCAGATGACGCCGGAGAGTACCGCCACGGTCACCTGCAGGCTGGTGGCGTTATTGAATGGGGCGAGCCGCCGGGCCTCCTCGATCGCAAGCTGTGAGCCGTACCAGTAAGCGTTCTTTTTGTGCCCGGCGAGGAGCACGCCGAGCTCGTCCATGCCGGCGATGATGTCGTCCATCAGAATGCGCTGGCGATCCTGCTGCACATAATTGCGCCCCGCCAGCTCGTGCACAGACATCACCGCGGCATCGCAAGGATGATAGGCGTAGTGCACCGTCGGGCGGTACACCGTCTGCGAGCCCTCGCGCACCGTCAGGTAGTCGGCGATGGAGATTGCCTCGCCATGGGTGATGCAGAAGCCGTGGAAATGTCCGGCGAGCGGCGTCCAGGTGCGCACGCGGGTGCCGGCACCGGGCTGCATCAGGTAAATCGCGGCCAGGCTGCCCGACTCGTGCCGCTTGCCGTCGCGCGGAAAGTTGCGCTCGTGCGTACCCCACCCCATCTCGCTCGGCTGCAGGCCCTCACTCACGAAGCCGTCGATCGACCAGGTGTTGACGAACTCCCCGGGCCGCTTGGGCAGGCTGGAGACCTGCGTGTCGCGCTCGGCGATGTGGATGACCTTCACGCCGAGCCGACGCGCCAGGTCGCCCCAGTCGGCGCGTGAGGCCGGGGTACCGGTCTCGAGTCCGGTGTCGGCCGCGATGTCGAGCAGCGCCTGCTTGACGAGGTGCGAGACGAGCCCGGGGTTGGCCCCATGTGTCAGCACTGCGGTCGGAGCGCGCTCGTTGCCCTGTCGCAGCGCCAGCGCCTCCTCGCGCAGCGCGTAGTTGGTGCGGTAGCCGGCCGGCACGGTCGGGTCGGTGTAGCCGCCCGGCCACGGCTCTATGCAGGTATCGAGGTACATCGCGCCTTTTTCCCAGCAAAGCTTCACCAGCGCCAGGCTCGATACCTCCACCGAAACGTTGACGAGAAAATCACCGCGGCCGAGCAGCGGTCCGAGCACCCGCCGATGATTCTCGCGCGTGAGCCGCTCCTGGATGAACCGCACGCCGTAGCGCTCGGCCTCCGACCGGCCCTTGTCCTCGGCGGTGACGATGGTCATGCGCTCGGGAGGAATCCCGATGTGCCGCAGAATCAAAGGCAGCACACCCTGCCCGATGCTGCCGAATCCGACGAAAAGGATCCGGCCGGGAAATTCGACGTGAATCTTGTGCTCGCTCATGGTACCTGGAGACGTTCAAACAAAGCCGGAGCGGCCGCACGGCGCGCCCCTCCCCGAGGCGGCAGGGTACCACAAGCTTGGCGATTGCCTTTAGCGCGAGCCGGCGTCAACGCCAGTGCGGCGGATAGGTGCGCTCGTAGCCGGGAAGCGCCTCGATGCGCGTGAGCCAGCGCCCGAGGGCCGGATAGTTCACCTCCACGGGCATGAAGCGCGAGGCGAGTTCGGCGGCCGCGGGTCGCTCGAGTGCGCGTTTCAGCAGCTGAATGCCGGGAAAGATCACCATGTCGACCGCGGAAAATCGCT
This sequence comes from Pseudomonadota bacterium, assembly GCA_021845825.1. GTDB lineage: Bacteria > Pseudomonadota > Gammaproteobacteria > Steroidobacterales > Steroidobacteraceae > 13-2-20CM-66-19. The sequence continues at coordinate 1,627 of JAJZVF010000106.1, forward strand.
CGCCGACCACCCAGTCGGACTTGGACAGGCGCCCTTCGATGGTACGCGCCTCGCTCGCCACTGCGTGCATGGCCCGGGTGATCTCCTCGCTGCGCAGGTCCGCGCTCCCCCCGAACACCGCGTGCGTAATCGTCGAGACGTGCGGCTCGATGTAGGCCTGGTACTCGCAGATCACCCGCATGATGGTGCCGGCCTCCTCGGCATTGCCGCCAAAGATGGGCGGATCGGGATACTTCAGATCGAGGTAGTACAGGATCGCGAGCGACTCGAAGCAGACGTACTCGCCGTCCCTCAGAACGGGCAGCCGCCCACGGGGATTCATCTGCAGCATCTGTGGAGATTTGTGCTCCTGCCGCGAGAACTGCAGCAGACGACCGCTGTACGGCAGGCGCTTGTACTCGAGCGCCAGCAGCACTCGCCACGCGTAGGGACTCCCGCTGCCCCAGTAGACCTCGATCGCCATCGCTGCCTCGTTGAGGATATGCTGCGATTGTACCCATTGGGAGGCGCGGCGCGGACTCCCGTCGCGCCCAGCGCCGAGCGCGGGCACTTCCCCGTGCCTACGTGGGTCATATGCAGGCGACGGGCAACGACCGGGGACTATTGGGATGTTCGATACGCTGATCGCGCCGAGCCAGCTGGCGGCCCACCTGGGCGAGCCTGACTGGGTCGTCATCGACTGCCGCTTCGAGCTCGAGCGGCCCCGCTGGGGCGAGGAGGAATACTCGCGCGCGCGCATTCCGCGCGCGCGCTACGCGCATCTGGATCGGAATCTCTCCGGAGCGGTATCGGCCGCAACGGGCCGGCATCCTCTGCCGCCGCCTGAGCGGCTCGCCGAGCAATTCGGGCGTTGGGGCATCGGTGCTCACTCGCAGGTGGTGGCGTACGACCAGGGGCCGGGTGCCTATGCCTCCCGGCTGTGGTGGCTGCTGCGCTGGCTGAACCACCGGCAGGTCGCGGTGCTCGACGGCGGACTCGCCGCCTGGCGCGCCGAGCGGCTGCCAATGGAGCAGGGGCCGGCGAGCGCCGCGGGCGACCCCCCGACCCGATTCGAAGGCCGCCCGAACGAGGGCATGACGGCCGGGACCGCCGAGATAGAACACGCCATCGACTCAGGCGAGCTCTCCCGCGGGCGCTGCGTGTTGGTCGATGCGCGTGCCGCCGACCGCTTTGCGGGCCGCAACGAGACGCTCGATCCGGTGGCCGGCCACGTACCGGGGGCGTGCAACCTGCCGTTTGCGGACAATCTGACGGAGGGCCGATTCCTCCCGGCCGAAAGACTGCGCGAACGCTTCGCGCGGGTACTCGCCGGGCAGCCGGCCGAGGCGCTCGTCTGCATGTGCGGCTCGGGCGTGACCGCCTGTCACAACCTGCTCGCCCTGGAAGCGGCGGGCTTGAGGGGCGCAAGGTTGTACGCCGGCTCGTGGAGCGAGTGGATCCGCGACCCCCGGCGGCCGGTGGCGCGCGACAGCTGAAGACGGGCTGCGGCCCGGGCGCGGCGTGCCCTGTGGAAACGAGCGGAAATATCGGCGGGAGGACTTTCACTGTCACGCGATTTTGATATCTTGCGCGCCGAGGAGCCTGACCGACTCAGGGTCGACATCGCGCGGGCGAGTCGCGTAGCGATGCGCGCTCGCGCACGATACGCGCGCGCCCCCCCCGGACCCGCTACCGCGGAGGCGGAAGCGATGCGGCGGGAACGGTGCGCCGGCGGCACGGAAGGCCGGCACGATGTGCCCGAAGCGCGCTGCACTAAAGGGCGCGCCGGACGGACCTGAGTCGGACAGGCTTCTTCAGCTTACCCACCCGTCGCACCGGAACCGTTTCCCGTGGCCGTAGACCCCAAAACCCTCGCCAATCGCCCGCTTCATCCCGCCTCGCCGTGGCGGATCGAGGACTCCCTGGAGCTTTACCACGTCGCCGCGTGGGGCAAGGGGTATTTCGGCATCAACGATGCCGGCCACGTGGTGGTTCGGCCCGACACCCGGCCGGAGCGCGACATCGACCTCTACGAGGTGATTGAGGGTCTACAGGCGCGTGATCTGACCACACCGGTGGTGGTGCGCTTCTCGGACATCCTGGCGCATCGTCTGAAGCATCTGCACGATGCGTTCGCACAGGCCATCGCCGAGAACGATTACCGGAACCGTTATGCCGCGGTGTTTCCGATCAAGGTGAACCAGCAACGCCTGGTGGTCGAAGAGGTGTACCGCTACGGCGCGCAGTTCGGCTTCGGCCTCGAGGTCGGCTCCAAGCCCGAGCTGCTCGCGGTCATGGCGATGACCGAGAACGCGCCTGACCGGCTGATCGTCTGCAACGGCTTCAAGGACGACAGCTACATCGAGGCGGTGACGCTGGCGACCAAGCTCGGACGCACCATCATCCCGGTCGTGGAGAACTTCGAGGAGCTCTCGCTCATCCTCAAGCATGCGGACAAATACCAGGTGCGGCCGCGCATCGGCGTACGGGTGAAGCTGGTCACCGAAGGCTCGGGCAAATGGCGTGACTCGACGGGCGAGAGATCGAAATTCGGCCTGTTCATCACCGAGATCCTGGAGCTCGTTCAGGTGCTCAAGGCGCGCGACATGCTCGATTGCCTGCAGCTCGTGCACTGCCATCCCGGCAGCCAGCTGCAGGACATCCGCCGGGTGAAAGACGCCATCAACGAACTCGCCCACGTCTATGCGGAGCTCAAGCGCATGGGGGCGGGCCTCCAATACATCGACGTCGGCGGCGGCCTCGGTGTCGACTACGACGGCAGCGGGACGAATTTCACTTCGTCGATGAACTACACGCTGAACGAGTACGCGAGCGACGTCGTGTATCGGATCGCCAGCGTTTGCAATGCGCGCGACGTCCCACACCCCATGATCATCAGCGAGTCGGGCCGGGCGGTCGCCGCCTACCACAGCGTTCTCGTCTTCGACGTCCTCGGCTCTTCGGCCCTCGACAAGTTCCAGGTCACCGGCCGCGAGAAGCAGGATTACGACGGGGAAGAGGAGCTGCCGCAGCCGGTCCGCGACCTGTTCGAGGCGTTTCGCGCCGTCAGCAGGCGTCGCCTGGTGGAGTGCTACCATGATGCGCTGACCGCACGCGATCAAGCGCTGCAGATGTTCAGTCTCGGGCTACTCTCGCTCGAGTTCCGGGGCCTCACGGAACGGCTGTTCTGGGCGACCTGCGCCAAGATCCGTGACGTCTGCCGCCGCATCGAGCGCCGGCCTGAGGAGCTCGAGGGCCTCGAGTCGATCCTCTCGGACACCTATTTTTGCAATTTCTCGGTATTTCAGTCGCTGCCGGACAGCTGGGCCATCGATCAGCTCTTTCCCATCATGCCCATTCACCGGCTGAACGAGCGGCCCTCGCGCACGGGTGTGCTGGCGGACATCACCTGCGACTCCGATGGCAAGATTGATCATTTCGTCTCGCTGCGCGACGACAAACGCACCCTGGAGCTGCATGAGGTCAAATCCGGCGAGCGGTACTACCTGGCGGCGTTTCTTGTCGGGGCATACCAGGAGACCCTCGGCGACCTGCACAACCTGTTCGGCGACACTCACGTGGTCCATGTCAGGCACTACGACGAGGGTGGTTGGTGGATCGAAGAAGTCGTCAAAGGTGACACCGCCAACAGGGTACTGGAATACATGGAATACGATGTGGCCGAGCTATCCCCCGCTCTGACCCGGGACTGCGAGCGCGCCATCCGCGACGGACGCATGAGCATCGCCGAGAGCCAGGTCCTGAAGCGCTTCTATGAGAGCGAACTCGACGGTTATTCATACCTGGAGCCGCCGGCCAGCTGACTGTTGCACGATTACAACAATTGCCGCCCGAGGCAACTCGGCATCCGGCCCGAATGCCTTGGCCATGAACGCGAGACTGTTTGCTTCCCGCAAAAGCCGGGAGTAGCATCATTGCCGTATTCCGTCAGCGGATCGAACACGTTTGACTTTCCTGTTTCTTTCGTCCCCTCCTCCACGCACATTCCCGAATGATCCCGCGGTACCGGCGGCCGGGTCATGCCGTCCGTTGGCCGCACTGCCAAGAGAGACCTCCGGATGACGACGATTTACGTAGGCAATCTGCCTTTCTCCGCCACCGAGCAGGACGTGAAGGCGCTGTTTGAGCGTCATGGCAAGGTGGAATCGGTCAAGCTCATCAATGACCGGGAAACCGGCAAGCCGCGCGGCTTCGGCTTCGTGGAAATGTCACCGGGCGAGGCTCAGGGGGCGATCCAGGCGCTGAACGGCTTTCAGATGAACGGTCGGGCATTGCGGGTCAACGAAGCCCAGGAGCGTGCACCCCGCCCCCGTTCCGGCGGTGGACCGTTTCGCCGCTGAGGTTCGCACCGTCCGCCGCGGGTGAGCCGCGGTAGCGGCGGACTCCCCGGGTGGACAGCCGGGCCGCAAGCGACGTCCGGGAACGGTGCCCGCCGGAGGGCCGTTCAGCGGCGGGCACGCACGCATGTTCGAAAGAAGCGTCGCGTGGGGCGCCCTGGATGCCGGGATGGCCCATGCGCCTGCCGCCGCGGGGTTTTTTTTGGCCGTGGCGCCGTCCACAATGTCCTCCCATGCGAGCACCCCTGACAGCGGCCAGATCCGCAGCTGCCGCCCTGCTGGCACTCGCCCTGCTTTCGGGGTGTGCCACCACCGCCGACCGCCAGGCGACGACTCATGCCCTGGATGCGATCCTCGCCGGGGCCCGCCCTCAGGCCGACCGCAACCAGGACCGCTATCGCCACCCGGTGCGGACCCTGCTGTTCTTCGGCATTCGCCCCCAGTCCCGGGTGCTCCTGGTCTGGCCCGCTTCGGGCTATTTCACACGGATCATCGCTCCCCTGGTGCGCCATCGCGGGCGGCTGTACGCGGCAGTGATCGCTCCCGGACACAGCGCGTTCCTGGCTGCCCGCCTCGCCCGCTACCGCCGACTGCTTGCCTCCCGGCCGCAGCTTTACAACCGCGTTCGCATCGTTACCTTTCCTCTCGATGGGGGCGAGGTGCTGCCGCCGGACTCGGTCAACCTGGCGCTGACCTTCCAGGATCTGCACCGGTGGATGGCGCTCGGGGCCGCCCGCAAGGCCCTTGCGACGATCTACCGGGCGCTCGCGCCGGGCGGCGTGCTCGGTGTGGTGGACAACCGAGGCGACCCGTCTGTGCCGCAGGATCCGCGTGCCAGAAACGGCTACGTCCGCCAGGATTATGCAATCAGACTGATCGAGTCCGCAGGCTTCAGGCTGGTGGCGACCTCCGAGGTCAACGCCAACCCGCGCGATTCCCGCAATTACCCCGCCGGAGTCTGGACATTGCCGCCCACATACCGGCTCGGCCGGATCGACCGCGCGCGCTACGCGGCCATCGGCGAGAGCGACCGCTTCACCCTGAAGTTCATCAAGCCCTGAGCCGCATTTTTTCATCCGCCAGCACCGGCGGCGCGCCCGGACCGAGACGCCGATGTGCCGGGTGAGCGGTTCGCGCTCTACCACATCTCTTTCAAGCGCTCACCGACATCGAGCGAGACGCCCGCTGCGCGCTCATCCCCGCCGCTGCCGCTAGGACCCGGAGCGGGCGGCGCAACGCACTCCAGGCACTCGAGCACGGCATCGGTCAGGAAGCGGCTGCGCCCGCCGTACACGTGCGCGTCACCGTAACGGTGCTGCGCCGTCACATGAAACCTCAAAGGCTCGAGCAACGTGAGGTCGTTGCGCGCGCGAGTCACGCCGACGTAAAGCAGCCTCCGCTCCTCCTCGATCAACTCCGGCTTGCCGGTGGCGAATTCCGACGGAAAGGTGCCATCCACGAGGTTGAGCAGGTACACCGTGTCCCACTCCATGCCCTTGGCGGAATGGATCGTCGAGAGCACCAGGTAGTCCTCATCGAGCACGGGCCTGCCGGCCCGGTCGCTGGTCGCCGCGGGCGGATCAAGGGTGAGCTCGGTGAGGAAACGCTCCCGCGACGGGTACTGCGCCGAGAGCAGCTCGAGCTGCTCGAGATCACCGCGGCGCGTATGAAACGGCTCATACAGGCGCTCGAGATGCGGCCGGTACCACCGGCACGCCTGGCTTACCTGTCCAGGCCACGGCTGGCGCGGGTCGGCGAGAGCGCAGAGCAACCCGAGGAGCCGCGGCCAGTCCTCGGCGCAGGCGGCCGGCGGACCGAAGCCGTGCAGCGCATCGAACGTCCGCCCCCGCGCCTCGAAGTGCTCGATGGCGCGCCGGGCGTTGGCCGGCCCCATGCCGGGCAACAGCTGCAGCGTGCGGAACGCAGCGAGCGTGTTACGGGGATTCTCGGCCCAGCGCAGGATGCCGAGCAGGTCCTTGACGTGGGCGGTATCGAGGAAGCGCAGGCCGCCGTACTTGACGAAAGGGATGCCACGCCGTCCAAGCTCGATCTCGAGCAGGTCGCTGTGGCTCGAGGAACGAAACAGCACGGCCTGGCGCCTGAGGGGCACGTTCGCCTCGCGGTGTCGCAGAACCTCCGCGCACACATACTCGGCCTGGCCGGACAGGTCGGGGACGGTCACCAGGCGCGGCCGCGCGCCCTGCCCGCGCGATGCGCGCAGCGCCTTGCGGTATTGGCGGGGGGCCTCGGCCATCAGTGCGTTGGCGAGATCCAACACCCGCTGAGTGGACCGGAAGTTGCGGGTCAGGGTGATCACCTCGGCGCGCGGCGTGAAGCGGCCCGGAAAATCGAGGATGTTGTCGACCGTAGCGGCGCGGAACGAGTAGATCGCCTGCGCATCATCGCCCACGACCGCCACGCCGGCGCCATCGGGCTTCAGCGCATGCAGGATGTCCGCCTGCAGCCTGTTGGTATCCTGGTATTCGTCGACCAGCACGTGGTCGAAATCGGCCGCCAGCCGCGCGGCGAGCCCGGGCTCGGTCATCATGACGTGCCAGTAGAGCAGCAGATCGTCGTAGTCGAGGAGGCTCTCGCGCCGCTTGCGCTCGACATACGCCCGGTACAGGCGGGCAAGGTCTTCCTGCCAGTGGGCGCACCAGGGAAATCCGCTGTCGAGACACTCCTGCAGCGGGCGCTGAGTGTTCACCCGGTGCGAGTAGATCTGCAGGCAGGTGTCCTTGCGCGGGAAGCGCTGCTCCTTGCGCGCCAGCCCGAGCTCCTGGCGCAGCACATCGAGCAGATCCGCCGCATCGGCGCGATCGAGCACGCTGAACTGCGGATCGAGACGCAGCTCGCGCGCGTATCGGCGCAGCAGGCGGTTGCCCACCGAGTGAAAGGTACCCGCCCAGGTCATGCGCCGGGCGACGTCCTCGCCCGCTCCGGCGCCCTCACCGAGGGCCGTGCGGACCAGGTCGTGCGCTCGACGGCGCAACTCGCAGGCGGCGCGCCGCGTGAACGTCAGCATCAGGATGCGCGCCGGATCGACACCGTGAATCACCAGGTGCGCCACCCGATGCGCCAGCGTGTCGGTCTTGCCGGTGCCCGCGCCCGCCACGATGAGCAGCGGCCCGGATCGCAGCCCCCTCCCGGGCAGGGCCTCGCCGTAGGCCGCCGCGCGGCGTTGCGCATCGGTGAGATGAGCCAGATGGGAGACGGTCGGCATCGTCTGCAAATATACGGAACGGCCGCGCCTGCTGTCACGGCGCGCAACGCCCATACAGCCGCGGCAGCCGCCGAATACTGGATGGCCGTCGGACAAGTCAACGCGGCTCGGACGGGCAGGCGCAGCGCAAGATGCGCAGCTCGCTCGCGCGCAGCACGGGTGCTACCCTGCGCGGATGAAGCCCGAGCGACAGACTGTGCACTACCGCGGGCGAGTGGTCACGCTCACCACCGATGAAGTCACCCTGCCCAATGGGCATGTCGCGACCCTGGAAGTCGTCCATCACCCCGGAGGCGCCGTGGCGGTAGCCGTGGACGCTCAGGAGCGGGTCTGCCTGTTGCGCCAGTACCGCTACGTGGCGGGCGGATGGCTGTGGGAGCTGCCGGCGGGGAAGCTCGAGCCCGGCGAGCCTGCGCTCGCCACCGCACAGCGGGAGCTGATTGAGGAGGCCGGCGTGAGCGCACGCAAGTGGCGCAGTCTCGGCTCGTACCTCAGCTCGCCCGGGGTGTTCTCGGAGGTCTTGCATCTGTTCCTCGCCACCGATTTGCAGCCGGCTGCCACCGCGCACGAACAGGCCGAGGTGATCGAAGTGCACTGGATGCCCTTCTCGCAGGCGTACGAGTGGGCGGTCGACGGCGAGATCCGCGACGGCAAGACGGCCTTGGCCCTGGTGCGGGCCCGGCGCCTGCTCGAGCGCGCAGCCGACGCTCAGTCCGCCTGAGTCCGACAGGCTAGCCCGTCGAGTCGATGTGCGCCAGCTTGCCTGCACCCGGTAGCCGGTAGAAACGCCGCAAGCGCGCCAGCACCTGCTGCTCGCCATCCATACGGTCGCTGCGCAAATCCCGCTCGAGCCTGC
>JAJZVF010000107.1:0-4557 GCA_021845825.1 Pseudomonadota bacterium
GGCGGCTCGAGCAACATGATCCTCGATGACGGCGGGGACGCTACGCTGCTGATGCATCTCGGCGCCCGGGCCGAGAGCGATCCGGGCGCCCTCGCCAGGCCCGCGAGCGAGGAGGAAGAGGCGCTCTTTGCGGCCATCCGCGCGCGCCTGAAGACCGAGCCGAAGTGGTATTCGGCACGCCTCGGCCGCATTCGCGGCGTGACCGAGGAGACCACCACGGGGGTCAAGCGCCTGTATGAGATGGCCAAGGACGGGCGGCTCGCCTTTCCCGCCATCAATGTCAACGATTCGGTCACCAAGAGCAAATTCGACAATCTGTACGGCTGCCGCGAGTCCCTGGTCGATGGCATCAAACGCGCCACCGACGTGATGGTGGCCGGCAAGATCGCCGTGGTCTGCGGCTACGGGGACGTGGGCAAGGGCTGCGCGCAGGCGCTGCGGGCGCTCTCCGCCCAGGTCTGGGTGACCGAGATCGACCCGATCTGCGCGCTGCAGGCGGCCATGGAAGGTTTCCGGGTGGTGACCATGGACTACGCGGCCGACAAGGCCGACATCTTCGTCACCGCCACGGGAAACTTCCACGTGATCACGCACGAGCACATGCGGCGCATGAAGCACAACGCCATCGTCTGCAATATCGGGCACTTCGACAACGAGATCGACGTGGCGGCGCTCAAGCGCTACTCGTGGGAGAACATCAAACCTCAGGTCGATCACGTGATCTTCCCGGACGGCAGGCGGCTGATTCTGCTCGCCGAGGGCCGTCTGGTGAACCTCGGCTGCGCCACCGGCCATCCGAGCTATGTGATGAGCTCCAGCTTCGCCAACCAGACCCTCGCGCAGATCGAACTCTACACCAACCCCGGCAAATACCCGGTCGGGGTGTATGTGCTGCCGAAGCATCTCGACGAGAAGGTCGCGAGGCTGCAGTTGACCAGGTTCAACGCCGAGCTGACCGAGCTCACCGCGGAGCAGGCGCGCTACATCGGCGTGGAGCGCGCCGGTCCCTACAAGTCCGATCAGTACCGGTACTGACATGACCGGTCCGGCCGGCTCCGCGCCGCGCGGGGGGGTGTCGCCGGCACGGCTGTCCGACCCCTGACGGTCAACATCCACGCAGCCCGCATGGAACACTCACTACAACAACATATCAATTACAAGTTGGACTGGCGCGAAAATACGTGTATGATCAGGCTCCGAACCCTGTAGTTGGGTGTTTTTTGGGAGTATTTTTAATGGCGAAACGTCCCCCGAACGACGGCGCATCCTGGAGCGCCAGTGAGCTGAAGACCCTGAAGGCGCTGGCGAAGGCGGGCACCCCGACCACCGAGGTCGCCAAGAAGCTTGGGCGTACTGCAGCTGCAGTTCAGCAGAAGGCCATGCGCGCCGGGATCTCTTTCCGGGCCGCCAAGCGGGCCGGTGCACGCAAGACCGCCAAGAAGAAATAAGCGACGCGCGCGGTCTCGAGGCCGGGTGCTCCCGCGGACTGCGCGGGACCCCCGGCCTTTGCTTGCGGCGGCTGCCGGGTGGGTTACCGCTGCGGGGGGCTTGTCAGCGACTGCGCAAGTTGTAGAATCCGCGACTCGAAATTACACGTTTACGGTTGCGTCTGGAAAAGGGGCACGTCATGCGGAAGTCTTTCCGGTTAACCTGTGGGGTCGCTACGTTGGTCCTGGCCGGCTGCAGCGTGCAGGTGCAGAACAATACTCCGGATAAATTCCAGGCCAATCCGGATATCGGCATGTATCCGATCAAGGCGACGGTCAAGCAGGGCGCCATGGTCAGCCAGCCGATCTATCTGTACGACGTGGGCGGAGGACAGAAAGTCCCGCTCAAGCCGGACCCGACGGGCACGCACTTCTCGGCCATGCTGCCGGTGCGCTGCCAGAGCAGCTTTCCGCTGCAGTACCTGGCGATCTGGAGGCTGCAAGGCCTCGCGACCAAGCAGAAGCTGTTCCCGGCCCAGCCGATCGAGGTCGAGCTGACTCCGCCGCCCCTCACCCAGGAGGCGACCATCGACACCTCGGGCGCGCCGAAGAAGGGCGCGTGGGAAGGCGTCGTGAAGTACAAGTTCTCCACGGCTGCCAATACGCAGATCACCGGCGCGAAGATCGAGCCGCTCAGCAGCAGCCCCGCCGATGTGCTCTCGGCCAAGCAGATTCGCATCGTCAGCACCTTGCCGATCAATGCCGAATGCGACAAGTCGACCGCGATCACCCTGGCCTCGAGGGCCCGCCAGGCACAGGCCAATCTGGTCATCGACACCAGTCTGCCCGGCAAGATGTCGACGTGGACGACCAAGGTGACCTTTCAGCCCAAGCCGTCGGCTTGATTCAGCCCGGGATGGATCAAGGGGCGCCGCGGCGGAGACTCGTGCCCCGCGGCCGCCCTCACCGGGTGCACGTGCGGCGGCCCGGCAGGGCCGGGATCGTCTATGGGGTGCGCGGGCGGATGCGCCAGATCCGGTGCGGGTCGCAGTGGACGGCGGAAGCCGCCGATGCGGCCGGGCGGCGCGTCGAATAAAACACCGGCTGGGGCGAACCAAATCCTGGACAAATCCAAAAATAGGCGCACGGGGGAATTTGCGCCGTCCGGGGTCCGCTCTCAACCGGTGCGAGGACAGTATGGCTCCCCGGCGCTGAACCTACTCTGAACCGGCCGAAAATAGCCGCGACCGGTTCGCACTTTTTTCATGGAGCGCGCAGGCGAGCGCGCAGGCGGGCGATCTGCACTTCGCTGAGGCCGATCTGACGCAGATAGGCGCGCACCCCGCCGTGAGCCTCGAGCCAGGTGAGCATGTTGTACACCCCCTCCTCGGGGCAGCGCACGGCCTCGATGATGGCGGACCGATCGGCGTCGGCATATCGGACGAGGTAGGCCTCGCGCAGGCGCTCGGTGCTCGCCGCGTAGTCGGCGGCAATGGCCTGCGGCACTGCATCGGCCAGTGTCAACAGCAGCGCGGCGAGGAGTCCGGTGCGGTCCTTGCCCGCCACGCAATGAAACAGCAGCGCTCCCGCAGGGGCTGCCGCGATGGTCGCGAGGGCCTGGCGCAGCTGCGGCTGCAAGCGCTCGAGCACGGTGCAGTTCCATAGCTCCTTCGCGCAGCCGCCGCCGAGCTCGCGCCATCGGGCCGGGCTCTCGGCGAGCAGAGAGACCGATTCGTAGCGCAGGCGGGCAAGCTGCGCGACCGGGCTCGGCTCAAGGGCGATTTCCTCCGGCCAGCGCAGATCGAGAACCGTCTCGACCCCGTAGTCGAGCAATGCCCGCAGGCCCTGCTCCGTCAGCTGCGCCAGATCGTCGGCGCGCAACAGCGAGCCCCGGCGGGTACGTGCACCGTCCACCGTGGGATGGCCGCCGAGATCGCGGGCGTTGAGCAGCGCGGGAAAGTCGAGCGAGCGGTTCCAGTCATCCATCAAGAGCCCCGAAGCAGGCGGCAAGGAAGCACCGACGCGCCTGCCGCCGAAAGCGCCGGGCAGTGCGCGCAGGTTGCGCCTGTTGCCCGCTGCTGCGGAAAGTCGCGACGAGAGGTCGGGCCGGTTCCTGTAGATTGTAGCAGCGCGGGTGCGGGGCACCGCGCGCGAGTGCGAGTATTATAATCAACCGATGACTCTCGATTCGACCCAGCGGTTCTCGAGCCGCGTGGACAATTACGTCAAGTACCGGCCGAGCTATCCGTCCGAGGTGATCGATCTGCTGCGCGAGCGGTGCGGCCTGGGTCCGGGCGCGGCGGTCGCCGATCTCGGCGCGGGCACGGGCATCCTGAGCGCCTTGCTGCTCGATGCCGGCGCGCAGGTGTTTGCGGTCGAGCCCAATCGAGGGATGCGCGGTGCCGCCGAGAAGCTGTTGGCCGGCCGCAGCGGCTTTGTGAGCGTGGCGGGCACGGCCGAGGCGAGCACTCTCGAGGCGCACAGCGTGGAGCTGGTGGTGGCCGGGCAGGCTTTTCACTGGTTCGATCCCGGCCGTGCGCGCCGCGAGGCCTTGCGCATCCTCGCAGCCGGCGGTTGGGCAGCGCTCATCTGGAACGAGCGGCCGGAGGAGCCGACGCCCTTTCTTACCGACTATGAGGCGCTGCTGCGCCGCCATGCGCCGGAGTACGAGCGGGTACAAAGCCTGCGCGCGCAGCAGCAGGGAATCGGCGAGTTCTTCGGTGGCGCGCCGCAGCAGGCGGTTTTTGCCAACCGCCAGATTCTCGATCTCGAGGGCCTGCAGGGGCGGCTCATGTCCTCCTCTTATGCGCCGGAGCCCGGCGAGCCGCAGCACGCGGCGCTGATCGCGGGCTTGCGCCAGGTATTCGAGAGGCATCAGCAAGGCGGGTCGGTCGTCTTTCCGTACCGTACACTGGTTTTCTTCGGGCAGCCCTAGCGTCGCTCCTGCACGCGGCCGCCGCTCCTCAGGCAGGCGTGCTCAAGGAGCGGCGCCCACCAGAGCCGGGAGTTGCGAGAAACCATCGAGTGCGGCAAGGCAGGGAATGTCCTCGACGCGCCCGCGCCGGTAGCCATGGGTCATGAGCACCAGAGGCACGCCGGCGCCCTGCGCAGCCAGGGCATCGATCTCGCT
>JAJZVF010000107.1:4657-10022 GCA_021845825.1 Pseudomonadota bacterium
GGAGTTGCGAGAAACCATCGAGTGCGGCAAGGCAGGGAATGTCCTCGACGCGCCCGCGCCGGTAGCCATGGGTCATGAGCACCAGAGGCACGCCGGCGCCCTGCGCAGCCAGGGCATCGATCTCGCTATCGCCCACCATCACAGCCGCTTGCGGCTGCACGGCGAATGTCGCAAGTATTGCGCGCAGCATCCTCGGGTCCGGTTTGCGGAAGGGCAAGGAATCCCCGCCCCAGATGCCGGCGAAGTATTGCGCGAGGTGCAGTTTCTCCAGGATCGCCTCGGCGAGGTGCACCGGCTTGTTGGTGCACACCGCGAGCACGGTGTGTGCGCGCAGGAGCTCGAGCGTCGGGCGCACCCCGGGATAGGCAACGGTGGCGCGCATCGGTTCGGATGCGTAGTGGCGCAGGAAAGAGCCCTCCGCGGCGGTGCGGTCCACGTGCGCGCAGGGCCGTGCGGCGAGCGCGCGCGCCACCAGCTTTGCCATGCCCTCGCCTATCATGGCGCGCACCTCGCGTTCCGCGAGCGGCGCGCAGCCGAATTCCCCGAGCATGGCGTTGACCGCGTGCGCGAGGTCCGCGGCGCTGTCGATGAGGGTGCCGTCGAGGTCGAAGATCATGAGTGCGGGACGCATGGGCGCTATACTCGCAAATCATGCACCGTATTGCTCGGAGCGCCGCTTGTCTCGAATTCGGACGCTTTCGACTCCTCATCCGGCAGCGGGAGCTGCGCGTCGATGACGCGCCCATTCCGCTCGGCTCTCGTGCCTTCGACGTTCTGCTTGTCTTGATCGAGGCCGGCGGCGAGCTCGTCAGCAAGGAGGAGCTGCTCGCGCGCGCCTGGCCCGGTATCGTCGTCGAGGAGAGCAATATCCAGGTGCAGATCTCGGCGTTGCGCAAGGCGCTCGGCGAGGACCGCAATCTCATTCTCACCGTGCCGCTGCGCGGCTATCGCTTCACGGGCGAGGTGCGGGTGGTGGGCGAGCGCGGTGAGGTGCCCGAGGCGGGCGCGCTGCTGCCGGCGCCGCCGACCAACCTGCCGGCGGCCGTTTCGGACTTCATCGGACGCGAAACCGAGCTTGCCACGGTGCGCGAGCTCCTGCGGCACAACCGGCTGCTCACCCTGGCCGGCACCGGTGGCATCGGCAAGACGCGGCTCGCTCTGGAGGCGGCGCGCGCTGTGCTGCAGGAGTTCCCCGACGGGGTATGGCTCGCCGAGCTGGCCCCGCTCACCGATGCGGAGCTGGTCGCGAGTGCCGTGCATGCAGCGCTCGGCCTGCAAAGCGGCGCGGGCCGCTGGACGACGGAGCGGCTTGCGGCGGCGCTGCGCGGCCGGCAGTTGCTGCTGGTGCTGGACAACTGCGAGCATCTGATCCAGGCGGCCGCCCGGGAGGCGGAGATGCTGCTGCAGGCGACCCCGCAGGTGCGCATTCTTGCCACCAGCCAGGAGCCGCTCGGCATCGAGGGCGAGTGCATTCTGCGGCTGCGGCCGCTGCAGTTCCCCGCGGAGGATGCGACGGGACTCGCCGCGGCCGAGCGCCACGACGCGGTGCGGTTGTTCGTGGCCCGAGCGCGCGCCGCCGATCCGCAATTTACTCTGGATGAGCGCAACGCGGGCACCGTGGTGACGATCTGCCGGCGTCTCGATGGGATTCCGCTCGCAATCGAGCTTGCGGCGGCGCGCTCGGCGGCGCTCGGGATCGAGGGTCTGGCGCAGCGTCTGGATGTGCGTTTCCACGTGCTCACCGGTGGGCGCCGTACCGCGCTGCCACGCCATCAAACACTGCGCGCAACGCTCGACTGGAGCCACCGGCTGCTCGCCGAGCCTGACCGGATCGTGTTGCGACGCCTGGCGGTATTTGCCGGCAGCTTCACGCTGGAGGCCGCCGGCGCCGTGGTGGCGGACTCCGCCCTGCCGGAATGGGAGGTGGTCGGCCGCATCGCCGAGCTGGTGGAGAAGTCGCTGGTGGTGGTCGATGCCATCGGCGATGCGCGCCGCTACCGGCTGCTCGAGACGACCCATGCCTATGCGATGGAAAAGCTCGCCGACAGCGGTGAATTCGGCCCGCTCGCCCGGCTGCATGCCCAGTACTTCCAAGGCCACCTGCGCGAGGGGCTCACGCGCTGGGAGCGCACCGGATCGGTCCGCTGGCTCGAGGGACAGGCGCCGGAGATCGGCAACATCCGCGTGGCGCTCGACTGGGCATTCGGTCCGGACGGCGATTCGGCGCTCGGCATCGAGCTGGCGTCCGCCTCCTATCTGCTGTGGTACCTGATGTCGCTTGCGCAGGAGGGCCGGGCGCGCATCGAGCGGGCCACCGAGGCGCTCGGGCCGGACACCCCGAAGGCGCTCGAGGCGGAGCTCTGGTATGGCTACGGATTTCTCTCGACCGGCGAGCCGCGCGGACGCGCCGTGCCGGCGCTGCGGCGGGCGGTGACGCTCTTGCGAGAGGCGGGCGAGCCTGTCGATCTCGGCCGCGCGCTCAGCTGCTACGGGCTCAATCTGGTGCGCACCGGCGTGTTCGCCGAGGGACTCGAGGCGCTGCAGGAGGCATGCGCCCGGCTGTCGGCGACCGACCAGCCGAAGAGCTTCTCGCAATGCCTGACCAACCTCGCGATCGGACGCACCGTGGCGGGGGAGTACCACGCGGCACGTGCCTTGCTCGACAAGGCCCTCAAGGCGGGTGAGCACTCCAAGGCTGACTTCTGGGTCTGGCGCGCGCTCATCTACAAGGCGGAAGTGGAGTTCGCCGAAGGGCATGTGCAGGAGGCGATCAGGCTGGCGCGCGAGGTGATCTCGCTGTGCCGGTCGGCGCGGCTCGCGGGACTGCTGGGACATGCATTGTGCAACCTTGCGGGCTACCTGATCGCCGGCGATGCCATCGCGGAGGCGGGCGCGGCGCTCGGCGAGGGGCTGCCGCTGGCGCACGAGAGTGAGCTCGACGCCGTCTTGCTGGCCGGGGGAATGCAGCACCTGGCCGCGATCGCCGCCAGGGAGAATCAGCTCGACCGCGCCGCGCGGTTCATCGGATACGCGCACGCATTCTTCTCTTCCGAGTTCGCCGGCCGCAATCCGGCCAAGCTGCGGATTCAGGCCGGAATTCTCGAGCGGCTGCGTCACCGGATGCCGGGGGAGCGGCTCGCGGCGCTGATGGAGGAGGGCGCCCGCTGGAGCGAGGACGAGGCGATGTCGGCGGCGCTTGCGCCTTGACGGACGTCGCGTTCGCGGCGCCGCAGGCAGATCCCGGGCGGCGTGACAAGGCCGAAATATGACGAGAGCGGGGTGCTTTAGAAGGATTAAGGAGGATTCAGCATGAGCTAAGGATTTGCCCAAGGAGTGGAGCGATCCTCGCGCCGTCTATAAAAAGGTCTCCCCAGACGCCCGTGCCATGAATCGCCCTGCTCGCTCCTGGTTCGCCCGATTCTGCCGACTGCTCCCGCTGCCTGCAACTCTGCTGCTCGGCGGCTGCCACTGGGCGCTGCTTGACCCGAAAGGTCCGATCGGCGTGGCCGAGCGCTCGATCATCCTGACCGCCGGCGGGCTGATGCTGCTGGTGGTCGTGCCGGTTATCGTGCTGGCGGTCGTCATCCCCTGGCGCTACCGGGCCTCGAACACCCGCGCCAAGTACGAGCCGGAGTGGTCGCACTCGAACAAGATCGAGGCGGTGATGTGGTCGATTCCGATCGTTATCGTCTCCATTCTTGCCGTGATCTGCTGGCGTACGTCGCACGAGCTCGACCCGTTTCGCCCGATTCCCTCGCAGCAGAAGCCGGTGCACATCGAAGCGGTGGCGATGGACTGGAAGTGGCTGTTCATCTATCCGGACCAGCACATCGCCACCGTCAACGAGGTGGCGCTGCCGGTCGGCGTGCCGGTCGTGTTCCACATCACCTCGGCCACGGTCATGAACTCGTTCTTCATCCCGCGGCTCGGCAGCCAGATCTACGCCATGGCGAACATGCAGACCGCCGACAATCTGGTGGCAAGCGCAGCGGGCACCTACCGGGGCATTTCGGCCAACTTCAGCGGCGGCGGCTTCTCGGGCATGACCTTCAAGGTGAAGGCTCTGTCGGCCGCCGACTACAAGCGGTGGCTCGCCAAGGTCGGATCCTCCGCGAGGACCCTCGATGCCCGACAGTACCTGGCGCTCGATAGGCCGAGCTCGGACGTGCCGGTGACCTACTTCTCGCACGTGAATCCGGATCTGTTCGCGCAGATTCTCATGGGCAAGCTGTCGGCCGGCCGCGCGCTGTCGATGGCGGCGACCACCCTGACCTCGGGCGGGGAGACGGGCCCCCTCAGGAGAGATTGATCATGTTCGGCAGGCTGACGCTCAGCGCTATCCCCTACACCAACCCCATCATCATGGGCGCGGTCGCCTTCATGGTGATCTGCGTGCTGGCCGTCCTCGGCACGATCACCTATCTCGGCAAATGGAAGTACCTGTGGACCGAGTGGCTCACCTCGGTCGATCACAAGAAGATCGGCATCATGTATCTGATCCTCGCGGCCGTCATGCTGCTGCGCGGCTTCGCCGATGCGCTCATGATGCGCGCCCAGCAGGCGCTGTCCTACGGCAGCAACATGGGCTACCTGCCGCCGGGGCACTTCGATCAGGTGTTCAGCGCCCACGGCACGATCATGATCTTCTTCATGGCCATGCCCTTCATCATCGGCCTCATGAACTGCATCCTGCCGCTGCAGCTCGGTGCGCGCGACGTCGCCTTCCCGTTGATGAACAACCTCAGCCTGTGGCTGACCGCCGCCGGCGCGGTGCTGGTCAACATCTCGCTGGCCGTCGGCAATTTCTCGCGCGCCGGCTGGCTCGGCTTTGCGCCGCTGTCGGAGCTGCACTACAGCCCCGGCGTCGGGGTCGATTACTGGATATGGGCCCTGCAGATATCGGGCATAGGCACGACGTTGACGGGTGTCAACTTCATCGCCACCGTCCTCAAGATGCGCGCGCCGGGCATGAAGCTGATGCGCATGCCGGTGTTCGCCTGGGCGTCGCTGTGCACGAGCATCCTGATCGTGGCCGCCTTTCCGCTGCTTACCGTGACGCTCGCCCTGCTGACGATGGACCGCTATCTCGGCATGCATTTTTTCACCAATTCGCTCGGCGGCGATCCGATGATGTACATCAACCTCATCTGGATCTGGGGGCATCCGGAGGTGTACATCCTCATCCTGCCGTTGTTTGGCGTGTACTCGGAAATCGTGCCGACCTTCTCCGGCAAGCGCCTGTTCGGCTACACATCCATGGTATATGCGACCATGGCGATCTCCGTGCTGTCGCTCATCGTCTGGCTGCACCATTTCTTCACCATGGGCAACGGCGCCGACGTGAACGCGTTCTTCGGCATCACCA
>JAJZVF010000108.1 GCA_021845825.1 Pseudomonadota bacterium
CGGAACAGCGCATCCGCTTCGGCAGGCGATGAGGCGCAGTCGCTCTCGACCCACCAGTCGAGCACCAGCACGAACGTGCAGGCGACGTGCTGCGCCACCAGCTCCGTTGGAATGCCTCTGCAGGCCCGTGCGCGCACGGGAGTCGCCCGGGCCATCTCGTCACGGATCCAGCGCGCGAGCACGACCCGCAGGTGCTCATGGAGAATGGCGCGTCCGCGGCGGCCCATGCGGGCGCCGCCGGCAGCGCGGTTCGAGTCTATGTGCTCGAAGACCGCCCGGCTGAACCCCATGATCGGCCCAACCGGATTGCCGCGCGTCGGGTCGGAGGCCCGCATGGACTCGAGTTTCTCCTGGATCGCGCTCGCGAACAAATCGTCCTTGTCGCGAAAGTGCATGTAGAAGGTCGAGCGGCCGATGTTCGCCCGCTGCAGGACCTCGCTCACCGAAATGCGATCGTAATCCTTCTCGCCGATCAGCCCGAAGAGTGCCTCGTGCAGGAGGCTGCGCGTGCGGCGGACCCGCCGATCGGCGCCGGGTCCGGCATTGCACCCGGTGAGCGACGGCGCGCTCATGCGCCGCCCTGCCAGCAATACCGGCCCCGGGCATCGTGTCCCACCCGGCGAGGCGGCGGGCAGGGCCCTGCGCCAGTGGCGCGCTTGTGTCTCATCCGAGGGAACCCGGGTCTACCCGCGGGGACGCCGCGAACGGGAACCCGGACAAGACACACCAGGCTGTTCGATAACGGATACATCTCCAGCTCATGTTCTTCGCCGTCGTTGAATCGCAGGGTACGCTTCGTACCGTACAGATGTCCATTTCCGGATGATTGACCATGCTCAAAGCCACTCCTTCCGCCGCCTCTGCGCACGGCATGCACCACGGAGACACTGTCGCCGGGAATGGTGCAGGTGTACGGCCGTATAGGCCGCGGCTCTATGACCTCTTCGTCGAACTGGCCCTCATCGGGCGCGAGCCTGCGTTTCGCAGACGATTGCTCGATCTGGCCGAACCCCGCTCCGGCGAGGCCGTCCTCGATGTCGGCTGCGGGACAGGATCGCTCGCACTCATGGCCAAGGAAGCCGTGGGCAGCGCGGGGACCGTCTGCGGAGTCGACGCTTCCGAGCAGATGATCTCCTGGGCGCGGCAAAAGGCTCGTCGCATCGGGGTCGAGGCGGACTTCCAGCCGGCTCAGACCCAAGTTCTACCTTACTCTGACGCCCGCTTCGACGTCGTACTCAGCACCTTGACGTTGCATCACCTGTCGAAGAAAGCACGCGCGCAGTTTGCCGCCGAGGCGCGCCGGGTGGTGAAGCCCGGAGGGCGCATTCTCGTGGCCGATTTCGCCGAGGAGTCACCGCGCAAGGGATTGAGGCGTCACCTGCACCATCGTCCCGGCGCCGTGGCATTGCACGAGATCCTGGCTCTGCTCGAGGGCGCCGGCCTGAGCGTCGTAGCGAGCGGTCCGCTGGGAATCCAGACCGTGCACTTTGCGCTGGCGGTCGTTCGCTCAAGCTCCTGATCGACGCGCAGCTTGACGCTCACTTGCCCAAAGCGGGCGCGCGGTACTCGTGATAAGCCCGCAGCAGGAAGACCGCGCCCAGCACGAGGAACAGGGCGCCGGCGAGGTAGTGGACCGCCTTGAGCGGCACCCTTGCGGAAAGCGTCTTGCCGAGAAATACCGCCGGAGCGCAGGCGAGCAGCATCCCCAGGGTCGCACCGCCGATCACCGCCATGACGCTCGAGTAGGCGGCGGCCAGCACCACGGTCGCGATCTGGGTCTTGTCGCCGATCTCGGCGATGAAGAGACCGGTGAATGCGGCCCAGAAAGCGCTGCCGCGCGATTGCGCGGCGGACTTCACGTCCACGTCCTCGCCCCTGAGCTCCCAGAGCGCCATAGCGATCAGGCTCGTCCCGACCAATGCGTTCAGGCGCACTGCGGTAAGGAAACGCCCGAGGCGCTCGCCGATGAGCGCCGCGATCACGTTGCTTGCAAGCGCGGCGCAGAGCACTCCCGCCAGGATCGGCCATGGCCGGCGCAAGCGCGCCGCGAGCACCAGCGCCAGCACCTGCGTGCGATCGCCGATTTCGGCGATGCCGATGGTCGAGAGGCTGGCGAGGAATGCCTCGATCACGCCGGCACGCCCGATGCCCCGCGAGCGGCCGCCTCGGCCGCTCGGTCCTGCCGCCGGCAGGCCTCGATTTGCGTACATTGCGCGGCGCAGCCGACCGGCTGCGAGCCGTGTCCGCACGGCACTCGCTGTGTCACTTCGTAGCGCATGGTGTTATTGGTACACTTGGAGTATACGCAACGTGGGGTGCACGGTATCGCAACAACGCGATGCCCGACCACGAGTGGGCCAAGGTCACAATCGCATGCCAGCACGCGCGCCGATCCGGTTGCCGGGACGCAAATGGCTCATTGGCACGACGCTCGCCGCACTGGTCATTCTGGCGTACCTCTGGGCAGGGTACGTGCTCGCGCCGCGATTGATCCGTTCCGAGGCCGACCGCTGGGCGGGCCGGCACGCCGGAGTGTCCCTCGATCTGGGCCCCATCAAGGTCGATCCCGTCCATTTCACAGTCTCGGTCCGCGATGTCCGCCTCATAGTTCACGGCCGGCCGCTCGCCTCGCTCGGCCGGTTGTTCATCGGCATCTCACCGCTGTCGTTGCTCGAGTCGAGCTATCACATCACGGCGCTCGATCTCGACCATCCCGCGGTCCACGTGGTGATCGCCCCGGACGGAACGGTCAACCTCGCCGCGCTCCTTGCCCCCGCGGGGCACAGCACCGGTCCCACCCCCGTATTTCGCATCGATGATCTTCGGATCGATCAGGGCGAGCTGAGCCTCACGGACCTCGGACGCAGCCCTGCCGCGCGGACCACGCTCGCTCCGATCACCTTGCGGCTCGTCAACTTGCGCACCCGGGGCGGCCCGGACGGCCGGTTCGTCCTGGAGGCGCAGGGCGAAGGAGCAATCCTCGCCTGGCAGGGCCGGGTGTCGATGTCGCCCTTCGCCTCACACGGGAGCGTGTCGCTGAGCGGGCTCGAGGCCGGCGTGCTTGCGCAATTTCTGCCGCCCGCCCTGCCCTTGACGCTGAGCGCCGGTCAGATGAGTCTCAGCACCCAGTACGCTGTCGCATACGTGGCGCGAGGCCTCGCCACCCGCTTATCGGCGCTGGATTTTGCCGCGACCGGCCTCGCAGTGCGCGGCGCAGGCCTCCCCGGCATGGTGCGGATCGCCCGCATCGAGGCGAACTCCGGCGAGCTGCGGTATGCAAGCGGCGCACCGGCCTCCGCATCGCTCCCGGTCCTGACCCTGCGCGGCGTGAGACTCATCGGCACAGGCCCCGCCACGGGTCAGACCGTGCGCCTCGCACGGCTCACTCTGAAGGGGGCCGGCCTCGATGAGCGAACGCGCCGCCTGGCCGTCTCGTCCCTCGCCCTCGCGGGCCTGCGGCTGCCCGTGCGCCGCTCAAGGAGCGGGCGGATCAGCCTGATGCGCTTCCTGCCGCCGCGAACGCCTCGGGGCGCCCGCTCCGTCTCCGCACCGCCCGGCGCTCACCGCGCAGCCTGGCAGATCGAGCTCGGCCATTTCGCCCTCACCGACGCCCGCGCGACGGTCGAGGACCAAACGGTCTCTCCGGCTGCGCGTTTTGCGATCACGGTGCACTCCTTCACGGCCACCTCGCTCAGCAATGACCTCGGGCGCACAGTCCCATTCAGCGTACGCGCCAGCATTGACCGCGCCTATCTCGCGCTCGACGGCCGCGTCACGCCCGCCAGCCGAGACGCAGCAGTGTGGGTCTCCCTGGCACCCCTGTCTCTTAGGACATTCGCGCCGTACCTGCCCCTCGCTCCGTCGGTGCAGCTGCACTCGGGAGAGCTCGGCGTGCGCGGGTTTGCCGAGTTCGCGGCGGGCAGGCTGGTCCGGCTCAGCGGCCGCGCGGATACCCGGGACGTGCGGCTGCTCGATCGCGCCGCGGACAGCGGGCTGTTCGGCTGGCGCGACTTGACTTTGACCGGGGTCGAGTACCGCCCGGCACGCCTCGTGATCGGCCTGGCGCGGCTCACCGCACCGACCGGCCTCATCGAGATCCTGCCCAACCGCACGCTGAATCTCGCCGCACTCGCTCCGCCGCGCACGCACGCGGGCGCGCGCCCTGCGCGCGCCTCCCCGGCGCACGCCGCACCCTCCGGGGAAGGGGCGCCGGCATTTGCGGCGCTGCTGCGGCGCCTCGATATCGAGAACGGCACGATCACTTTCGCCGACGAATCCATCAAGCCGCACTTCCGCGCCCCGATCGATGACCTGCACGGCACGATCGGCGATGTATCGACCTCCAAGACGGGGATCGCACACATTGACCTCGCCGGCCAGGTGATCGACCGGTACTCGCCCGTGAGCGTCAAAGGGTCGTTCAACCCCTACGGGCTCGGCCGCCGCACCGACATTCGCGTTACCTTCGACAACATCCAACTGCCGATCTTCGACCCTTACTCCGACTTCTATGCGGGCTACGCCATCGCCAAGGGGATGCTCAGCACGCGCTTCCACTACCGCATCGTCAATCGCGAGCTCAAGGCCGAGCATCACATCGTCATCGATCAACTGCAGTGGGGCGGCCCGAGCGGCAGCACGCACCGCGTGGGCTGGCCCATCCGGCTCGCGACGGCGCTCCTGAAGAACCGCGCCGGCGTGATCCGCATCAATCTGCCGGTGAGCGGCTCACTCAATGACCCCAGCTTCGATGTCTGGCCGGTAGTGTGGATGATGCTGAGGCATCTGCTCGAGAAGGCCGCGCTTGCGCCCTTCGATCTCATCGGGCGGCTGTTCGCCGGCGCACAGCAAGCCCAATACATCGTGTTCGCACCAGGCTCGACCGCACTCACCCCGGGGGCCGGCGCGAGCCTCTCGGCACTCGCTCACGCGCTCGCCGAACGGCCCGGGCTGCAGGTCGACATTCCCGCCGGTGCCGCCGGCCCCGAAGACGCGCTCGCGCTGGAGGATGAGCGGATCGATGCGCTCGCCCTCGCGCATCTTCACCGCGCGCCGGCCGGCGGTATCGGCGCGCTGAGCCTGACAGAGCAGAAGCGCCTGCTGGCGGCGCTGTACCGCGCGAAGCTCGGCAGGCGCCCCGTCTATCCGGCGCACCTGCCCGCGGAGCCGGCCGCCGCCGCGGCGGCGCCGCAGGCGCGCGGCCAGCAGCGCGCAGCGCCCAAAGCACGGGGCGAGCGGCAGCGAGGTGAGATCCGCTGGCTTCGCGAGCGGCTGCGCGCGACCGTGCGCCCCTCCGCAGAGGCGCTCATCGCGCTCGGCCTGGCGCGGGCGCGGCGGGTGCAGGATGCCCTGCTCGCGCACGGCATCGTGAGCGCCAACCGGGTATTTCTGACGAGCGCTGCATCCGGGGCGGTCTGGCACGGCCGCATCCGGTTGAAACTGCAATTGCACTAGATCAGGATTCGCGAGCTGCAAGCCCGTGCGGGAGCGGGCGCGCGAGTGCGCCTCCTTCGACTATCATGGGCAGATCAGATTCAAGGAGCGCTGACAGGCGGCGCTCCCTTGCTCGAGAGCCGCCCCCCGCCGCCCAATGGCCGATCCCACCCGCCTTACCCGCTTGCAGCCTGAGCCGGATCGCACCTGGGGTGAAGGGCTGCACCGGGCCGCGCGCCGGCTGATCGAAGCCGGCGCCGTGCGCGAGGTGCGAGTCCATCAAAACGGCGCCGTGGTGACCGGGATCGTCGTGTGCGACGAGCCCCCTCAACACCCGGGCGCCTATCGCGTCTACATCCGGCGGACGAAGGATGCGCCTCCACGGGCCGAATGCAGCTGCGGCGAGCGCAGCGCATGCATTCACGCCGCCGCCGTATCGATCGCTGCGCAGCAGCCGCTCCCACGGGCGCCCCGAGAATCCGTATCTCGCGGGACGCCCGAGCCGGTGCCGGGGTCGACCGCGACGTGGCGCGCCGGATCGGCGCCCGGGCAGCAACTGTGCTATCTCTTTTCATTGGGCGCTCGCGGCTCGCACGCGTGCGGGTGCGGGGAGCTGTGCCTGTCGATCTGGGTACGACAGCAACCCGGCCCGGGCGCATCCTCCCCGACCGCCGTGCCCTACGTGCCGCGCTCAGTGCAGATGCGCGGCGAGTATCCGCGCTACATCGATCCGGTCGATCGCCGCATCCTCGAGAGTCTCGCCGACCGCGGCGCCGAAGGTTCGCGGACTCTCGAGGCAAGCGCCGGCGCGAGGCTTTTCGAGCAGGCGGCGCGCAGCGGCCGCGCATTCTGGGGCTCCCTGCAGACGCAACCGCTGCGTGCGGGTGCACCGCGCCGGGCACGTCTTGCTTGGCAAAGCGACGAGGGAGGCATGCAACGCCTCCTCTGCGAGGCCGGCGAGGCGGCCCACCCGCTGCTATGCCTCGAGCCTGCGTACTACCTGGATCCGGCGAGCCTGCAGTGGGGAGCGCTCGAGCTGCCCTGCGAACGGCAAGTGATCGAGCGGTACGGACGGCGCGCGGTGTCCCCGGAGGAGGTCGCGGCGGTGAGCGCAGCGCTCGCCCAAGAGACGGGGATGAGCCCGCTGCCGCATCCGGCGAGCCTGCGGGTGCGCCGCCAGCCGCTCGAGAGCCTGCGCGCAAGAGCGGTGCTCGGCGCAGGCCCTGCGGCCCGGCTCGAGTACCTCTACAACGGTCTGGCGGTGGACAGCGAGCGGCTGCCGGCCGGAGAAGCGTTGCTGCGCCAGATCGCCGGAGCGGAGATTCACGAGATCCCGCGCGATCTTGCGCGCGAAGACGCCTTGCGAGCGCAGTTCGCGGCCGGGCTGCCGGCGGCAGCGCACCGCGAGGTCTGGCTCGGCTTTCTTCTTGCCACCGTGCCGCGCCTCGAGGCGAGCGGCTGGGAAATCCTGATCGAGCCCGGATTCCCCTACCCGATCGCCCGCCCGCAGCGCTGGTTCGGCGAGCTCGACAGCCGCACCGACGGTTGGTTTCATCTGCGCCTCGGCGTGATGGTGGCGGGCAAGGCGGTCAATCTCCTGCCGGCGCTCGCCGAATACCTGCAACGCACGCTGACGGACGAGCCGGCCGCGGATGCGGGCGATGCCGGGCGGGCGCAGCCCCGCTACCTCGTGGTGGGCGAGCATTGGGTGCTGCGCCTCGAGGATGGGTGCCATGTTCCCATCGCGCTCGAGCGCATCCGCCGCATTGCCTCGATGCTGGTCGAGCTCTTCGAGCGTGATGCCCTCGACGGCGAGGCGCTCGCGCTGACACGGAGCCAGCGGTATCCGCTCGCGATCCTGCGCCGCGAGCTCGCCGCCACGGTGCAAGCGGCGGATCCGACGCTCGCGCCGCTGCTCGCCGATCTAGACGGATTCACCCGCATCGAGGCGCTTGCGGCACCGGCGGGATTCGGCGCGCAGCTGCGCCCCTACCAGCGCGAGGGACTCGGCTGGCTGCAGTTCCTGCGCCGCCACCGGCTGGGCGGTGTGCTGGCCGATGACATGGGACTCGGCAAGACAGTCCAGGCTCTCGCGCACCTCTTGCACGAGAAGCTCGCCGGTCGGCTGCGCAAACCTGCGCTGATCGTTGCCCCGGTGAGTGCGCTCGCCCACTGGCAGCGGGAGCTGCGCCGCCTCGCGCCGGCGCTGCGGGCGCTCAGCCTGCACGGCCCCACGCGCCGCGCCCGCTTCGGGCAGATCGGCGACGCCGATGTCCTCATCACCGGCTATCCGCAGCTCACGCTCGATGCGCACGCACTGCTGCAACAGGATTTCTCCGTCGTGATCCTCGATGAGGCGCAGATGATCAAGAACCCGCGCGCCAAGGTGGCGCAGGCGGCCTGCGCGTTGCGCGCCGATCAGCGGCTGTGCCTCACCGGCACGCCGCTCGAGAATCACCTGGGGGAGCTCTGGTCGCTGTTCGCCTTCGCGCAGCCGGATCTGTTCGGCGGCGAAAGCGAGTTTCACCGCCGCTACCGCGCCCCCATCGAGAAAGGCGGGGATCGACTGCGCGCCGAGGCGCTCGCCGCACGCCTGCGGCCGTTTCTGCTGCGGCGCACCAAGGACGCGGTCGCGCGCGAGCTGCCGCCGAAATCCACGATCATCGAGCCCATTGTGCTCGAGGAGCGGCAGCGCGATTTCTACGACGCCATCCGGCTCGCCTCCGACCGCCGCATCCGCGAGATCATCGCGCAGGCGGGGCTTGCGCGCAGTCAGCTCACCATTCTCGAAGCGCTGCTGAAGCTGCGTCAGGCGTGCTGCGATCCGCGCCTGCTCGCGGCAGGCGCCGGCACGGATGTCCCCTCGGCGAAGCTCGACTGGCTCGCCGAGGCGCTGCCCGAGCTCGTCGCAGAGGGACGGCGGATCCTGCTGTTCTCGCAGTTCACCTCGATGCTGCGCCTCATCGAGGCGAGGGTGCGCGATCTGGCCATCCCCTACTGCCTGCTGACGGGCACAACCGCTGATCGCAGCGCGCAGATCGAGCGCTTCCAATCGCACGGCGCACCGCTGTTTCTCATCAGTCTGAAAGCGGGCGGCACGGCGCTCAACCTCACTGCCGCCGACACGGTCATCCACTATGAGCCCTGGTGGAATCCGGCGGCCGAAGCGCAGGCGACCGATCGCGCACACCGCATCGGCCAAGACAAGCCCGTGTTCGTGTACAGACTGATCGCACAGGGCACGGTGGAGGAAAAGATGCTCGAGCTGCAAGAGCGCAAGCGCACGCTCGCCGCCGGGCTCTATGCCGGCACGAGCGGCTCGCCGTCGTCGCTCACCCTCTGCGACCTCGAAAGGCTCCTCGCCCCATGAGCACACCCGCCCCGGAGCTGCAGGCGCAAGTCGACGCGCTGCTGCTCGAGCAGGGGGCCTTCGCGCCGCTCGAGCTCCTCTTTGCGACCGGCCGGCTGCTGCCCGATGATTACCAGGCATGGCGGCGCCGGGATGTGCGGGTGTTGGATGATGTGCTGATGGGCAGCCGCGAATCGATCCGCGCGGAGCTCGAGCAGGCGGCGGCCCACGCGCGCGCGCTCGGCCTGGCGGAGGAGCATCAGGAGCTCGGCGCGCAGGCGGCGGCTCCCGGCGAGGCCGCGGCGCGCATCAGCGACGATCCGCGGCTCGCCGCGCTGCTCGCCAGGCGCTACGTCCCCGCGCGCAGCGCACCGCAGCTCGATCTCTTCTTCGACAACCCGCTGGTCGCGCTCACCACCGGCATCGCGAACGCGCTCGCCGACGCGCATGCTCCGGAGGCGGCACGCCTGCTCGATGCGCTCTATGCGAAGGAGCCGAACCATCCGGAGCTGCCGGCGTTCGACCGCCTGCTCGAGTCGCTCGAGCGGGCGCGTCGGCCGGTCACGGACGCCCGCGAATTGTTGCAGTTCCTGACGGCACTCACCCCGTGCGCGCGCCGCCTGCTCGGCGCACGCGCCCGTGAGCTGCTCGTGCCGCAGTGGCGGCGTCTGGCCGAAGCGGTGCGCACCCTGCCCTACTCGCCCGAGGAGCCGATGCTGCACGCAAGCTACGCGTGGACCCAGGCGCAGGCCTGGGAGGAAGCACGGGCGAGCGTGCTCGCCGAGCCGCAGTGGCAGCGACACGCAGCGCTCGGCCTGCGGCTCGTGGAAAGCTGCCTACGGAGCCGGCGCCAGCTCGAGGGCCTGTCCGCATGGCTCCAGTTGTGTTGGCAAACACCCGATGAAGCCGGCGAGGCAGCCGAGCAGCTGCGCGGGTCGCAGATCCATGCGCTTTGGCAGAGGTTTCTCGACTCGGAGGAGGCGCTCGATGCGCAGGAGTTTCCCGCCTGGCTGCTGCTGCACGAGCCCGCCCTCGCGCATCAGCTGCCCGCCGATCTGCCGCTCGGCGCTACTGTGGCCGAGGAGCACTATCGCCTGGTCCGCCGCTGGCTCGCGGCGCGCGCCGCCGGGAGCGAGTCGCAGGAGCTGGCGCTGCGCAAGCAGCTGAAAGAGCGGCGGCCGGCGCTGTTCGCCTGCCTGTTGAGATCGCTGGCGCGCTCGGATGCGCCGGCG